>VFJU01000397.1 GCA_009885905.1 Verrucomicrobiota bacterium | reverse complement strand
TTTTTTAGAATTTAAAAATGACGAACCATACACCAACTCTCGGGCGGAGATTCATTCAATCAATCGGCGGCTTGGTGCTGTCGGTTCTGATGTTTA
This sequence comes from Verrucomicrobiota bacterium, assembly GCA_009885905.1. Lineage (GTDB taxonomy): Bacteria > Verrucomicrobiota > Verrucomicrobiia > Verrucomicrobiales > Akkermansiaceae > Luteolibacter. The sequence goes on along the minus strand of VFJU01000397.1, from coordinate 6,474 downwards.
CGAGGGCGGCAGCGGGGGACACCGAGGCTTATGACGTTTGTGTTTACACGGCCAATGCCAGCGGAGTCATGGCTGCGGTGGCGGCGGCCCGCGAAGGCTCAAAGGTGATCGTGGTTGAACCCAGTCGCTGGCTTGGTGGAATGACCGGTGGCGGGTTGATTCACATCGACTGGGGTCGCGAAGAGGCGGTCGGTGGATCGGCACGCGCTATCCTTAAAAGTAATGATGACGACCCAAAGTTTCGCGCGACCTTTGCAAAAATGCTCAAAGATCACTCGATTCCGGTGGTGTTCGATCACCGGGTGGCCTCGGTGAAGCGCGATGGGTCGACTCTTCGCAGCATTGTGTTAGATTGCGCTCCGTTTGATCCATTTGGCTGTCCGATTGCCAAGCCGATTTCTGTCGCGGCGCGAACGATACAAGCAAAGGTATTTATCGATTGCAGCTACGAGGGAGATCTAATGGCACGTGCTGGAGTTGCGTATTCATTCGGGCGCGAAAGTCGTGAAACATACGGTGAGTCTCTCGCTGGTACGCAAGTAAATATGGTGGTCTACGACATCGATCCGTATCTAACACCTGGTGATCCAGCCAGTGGTCTCATCCCATTGATTCAGTCCACGCCATTGAGGCCCGAGGGTAGTGCTGACTCGTTGACGATGGGCTATGGCTTCCGGTGGAAACTCACTTGGGAGGCGGATGGTCTACCTATCAAACCACCTGAGGATTACGATCCGAAGGTTTTCGAGCTTTACCGCAGGGGATTTAAAAAAGGGATTGATATGTTCACAGGGCGACGGATGAAGCATCGGTTAGATAACTGGGAGGTTGCAAAGGGCTACATGTTCACCATCGGTGTGGGTAATCTATCAAGAGCGCTTTGGGCTCCTACCAACTATGGCAGCAATGCTGACTATCCCGACGGTGACTACGCCACGCGGGCACGTATCTGGAAGGCCCAGCAAAACTTTTTTCGCGGTATCACTCATTTCCTGCGGACCGATCCAGCGGTACCGCAAGACCTCAAGGAGCAAGCCCTCAAGATCGGTTTGCAACCGGGAATTTTTAATGATTCTGAGGGCTATCCACATCAACTGTACGTTCGCGAGGCACGGCGCATGAAGTCGGCTTATGTGATTACCCAGAAAGATGTTTCGGGGCAGACTGACCCAGAAGATTCCGTGGGACTGGCCTCTTACGGTGTCGACGAATGGCCCTATGCTACCATTCCGATAGATGGAAAAGTTGCTCTACAGGGTGGTTATTTATCTGAGGTGTATTTGGAAGAATTGCATCGTGGAATTTACAAAATTCCATACCGTGCGATCACCCCCAAGCAAGAGGAGTGCACGAACTTGCTCGTTCCTGTTTGCGTCTCGGCAAGTCACATCGCGATGACATCGATCCGTATGGAACCAGTGTGGATGATTCTCGGTGAATCTGCTGGAACTGCCGCTGCGATGGCGGTTGCGAACCATGTGGCTGTGCAGGAAGTGGATTACCTCGAGCTAAGGAAAAAATTACTCAACTTGTCTCAACGCCTAGAACGCCCGTAGTCGTCTAATTGAAAATCGATTTTAGATTCTACAAAGAATGTTGTTCTATTTTGCTTTGTGAACGATTCACATCGCTGCAAGAATCGCATTAAACGTCGCACTCGGGCGAAGGGCTGCTTTTGCTTTCGCTTCATCGGGGAGGTAGTAACCACCGATGTCGACGGGGTGCCCTTGGACAGCGAGTAGTTCAGCGACAATTTTGGATTCGTTCGCGGTGAAAGCTTCTGCCACTGGAGTGAAGATCGCTTTCAACTCGGCGTCTGAATCTTGGTCGGCGAGGGCTTGGGCCCAGTAGAGTGCTAGGTAAAAGTGAGACCCTCGGTTGTCGATGGTGCCGAGTTTGCGACCGGGCGATCGGTCTTGATGGAGAAAGGTTCCGGTGGCGGAGTCGAGCGTGTCGGCGAGGACTTTGGCTTTTGGCAAGTCGAAGGTTTCACTGATGTGGTCAAAACTTGGCGCGAGAGCAAAAAACTCACCGAGAGAGTCCCAGCGTAGGTAGTTTTCCTCGGTGAACTGTTCGACGTGTTTCGGCGCGGATCCACCCGCCCCCGTCTCGAATAAGCCGCCGCCGTTCATCAGTGGAACGATGGAAAGCATCTTGGCGGAGGTTCCGACTTCAAGGATGGGGAATAGGTCGGTGTTGTAATCGCGCAAAACATTTCCAGTGACACTGATGGTATCGAGACCTTTGACAATGCGTTCTAACGAAAATTTACAGGCGTCGGCAGGAGAAAGAATACGGAGATCGAGACCGGTGGTGTCGTAGTCTTTGAGATATTTTTCAACTTTGGTGATGATTTGAGCATCGTGGGCACGAGCTTTATCTAACCAAAATACAGCAGGGTCGCCAGAGGTACGAGCGCGTTTGACAGCAAGTTTGACCCAGTCTTGGATCGGAGCGTCTTTGGTCTGGCAAGCTCGCCAAATATCTCCTGCTTCGACCTCGTGTTCGGTTAGAATTTTTCCGGAAGAGTCGGTCACTCTGACCACGCCAGAGGCAGGGATTTCGAAGGTTTTGTTGTGAGATCCATATTCCTCGGCGGCTTGAGCCATGAGACCTACGTTTGGCACGGATCCCATGGTGGTGGGGTCTAATGCGCCATTCTTTTTGCAGAAGTCGATAGTGGCTTGGTAGATGCCGGCGTATGATGAATCTGGAATGAGCGCGAGAGTATCACCTGTATTTCCTGCCGCATCCCAGACTTTTCCGCCAGCGCGGATCATGGCGGGCATGGAGGCGTCCACGATGACGTCGGATGGCACGTGGAGGTTGGTGATTCCTTTGTCGGAATTTACCATCGAGAGGGCTGGACCATTCTGATAGGCGTTTTGGATGTCAGCCTCGATTTCATTTTTTTGAGCGGCAGGGAGTTTTTCTAACTTCGCCAAGAGATCGCCAAAACCATTTTTAAAGTCCACGCCGAGTTCCTTAAAAGTGGCGGCATGTTTAGCGATTAGATCCTTAAAAAACACCTCCACCACGTAGCCGAAAATGATAGGGTCACTGACCTTCATCATCGTCGCTTTCATGTGTAGCGAGAGCAGAAGGTGTTCACTTTTTGCCTTGGTAATTTGTGCGTTGATGAATGCCACGAGTGCGGACTTGCTCAAAAAAGTTGCGTCGAGAATTTCTCCAGCTTTCAGTGGTGTGGATTGCTTGAGGACTTGGGATTTACCGTCGCGGCTGATGAACTCAATTTTCACGTCGGTGTCTGCGGCGATGCAGACAGATTTTTCGTTAGAGAAAAAGTCGCCGTGCCCGTTCATTGATGCGACGGTGGTTTTGGAGTCCTTGGACCAAGCGCCCATCGAGTGCGGGTGTTTTTTCGCGTAGTCTTTAACTGCCTTTGGCGCGCGGCGGTCGGAGTTGCCTTCACGCAGTACTGGGTTCACCGCGCTGCCCATGACTTTGCCGTAGCGGGCTTTGATGTCTTTTTCGGCATCGGTTGTTGGGTTTTCTGGAAGATCGGGTAGTGCGTAGCCCTTTGACTGAAGCTCGGCGATGGCGGCCTTGAGCTGTGGCACGGAGGCGGAAATGTTCGGGAGTTTGATGATGTTCGCCTCTGCGGTGAGGGCCAGCGCGCCCAGTTCGGTTAGTGCGTCGGCCACTTTTTGATCTTCTCGCAAGAAATCAGGAAATTGTGCGATAATCCGCCCCGCGAGCGAAATGTCGCGGGTTTCCACACGGATCCCAGAGTGCTTCGTAAATGCCTCGACGATGGGTAAAAACGAGTAGGTTGCGAGAGCAGGGGCTTCGTCTGTTTTGGTGTAGATGATGGTCGGGACCGGTGGCATGATGGTTGCGAGTATTGAGAAGTTGCCGTTCACTTAGGGCAACGAGTTGCGGCGGTCAAAAGCAAATGCTTCACCAAATTTCACGAGAACTTTTTTAGCGTGCGAATAATTCGCTGCGGGTTGTGAACAACTTGGGAAGATTTCCCTATCACGGTTGTTTTGAAGCCGTTATCTCCTGGACTCGTTGCGATTCTAGCAATTCGGATTTGTCTAGTGCCGATCTCGCAGCAAAAAAACTGTTACCAACGATTCAATCATTACAAGCGTTCGATTGAATTTTAACTCTTTAAAAGTCATAGATTTGTGGATGTTGAGATTGATAGTTTCAGATTATTGCCAAGTTATTAACAATCTCAAAAGCTCAAGTGCAGCCATCGAATCACGCGAGATTTTACGGTGGTAAAGAAAAAGTGAGTTTTTCAAATCAATGTGAATAACTTGCGAAAATCTCAAATTTTAGCGTGAAAATGATTCAATAAAACTGAATAAAACTTCGAGTGGAAAAGCAAAACCGCTGGAATTGACATTTTTTGCATGAGGTCAATTTTCTGGCAATTGGGGCAGGGCGCTTGAAATTGGTTTTTGGCCAGGATTCTTTGCGCTTTACGCTGGGCGTCGATCGCTTCAGACAAGACACCCTGTTGCACGATAATTGGTGCTGCAGTTAATATAATCACTCAATCATCCATCATGGACATCCAAATCGCAACTCTCTGTGACTTCGCTGCCGACTATAACGGCAAATTGGTCATCACCGGAACCTTCGACACGCTCGCTGCTCGTGCAGTACCGGTGGTGCATCCTTCATGTGCTCTTGCTATGCGCTTCTGCTTCACTCCAGAAGACGCCGGTCGCCACAAGCTTTCCATCAACATTATCAATGAAGATGGCGAATCTCTCGATCCTAACAACATGCCAATCGAGCCCGAGTTCGAAGTCCAGCTTCCGAAGAATGTTCCTTTCCTCACTCGTAACATCGTGATGAACCTGCAAGGACTTCGCTTTGAAGAAGCTGGAATCTACTCGATCGATATTGGTTGTGACGGTGAAATTCTCGCTCGTCTTCCACTGCGTATCGTTCAGGTCAATCAAGGGCCTAATGGTGAAAGCCAGGTTGCCTAAATTCAGATAAAATCATTTCACAAAGCGTCGTGGGCCATGTCCCTCGGCGCTTTTTTGATCATTGTGCCGTGCATCAAGGCGACCAAGGTACGTTGCAGACCTGCCAATTTTGGTATTATTCGATTCGTGCCGGTTCTCTAAGTTTTCGTGCTTGGCAGGGCAAGCGGCTCACCGGAGCATGAGGACATGGCTGAGGGGATTCGCGAGTTTGAAGCATTACGGGTGAAGGTGGACGACATCGTCTACATGCCGAGTCTTGATGCGCCTGTGGAGAAACCGCATCCGTTTGTTTATTTTATTTCGATCCACAACGACTCGCCGATACCGGTGACCATCCGTGCGCGCAAGTGGGTGGTGGAAGAGGACGGCGGGGAAATCTCAGTCGTTGAGGGTGACGGAGTGGTCGGTCAGACCCCGTTGATCGAGCCTGGTGGATGTTTTTCCTATAACAGTTACCATGTGATTGGGCGGGGGGCACGTGTGTCCGGGGCGTTTTTCGGAGAAACTGCGATGGGTGAGTGGGTGTTTGTTAGAATTCCTGAGTTCCGCTTGGAAGTCCCAGTCTGAGCGAAACCAAAAGGATCGCGAGCACTCGGCGGCTTAATACAGCACCTGGTCCATTTTTACGTCGTGGGTCTCGTGAAAAAGATCGCTGACGATTTGGAAGGGGAAGCAAATGCCAATTTTCAAAGCATCTGGGCGGGCTTGAGAAAGCAGGCGGTCGTAGAATCCAAGTCCTCGGCCAAGGCGGTTGCCTAACAAGTCGAAGGCGAGGCCCGGGCAAAGGAATGCATCGATCTCTTGAAGCGGCACTTCACGAGAGCCGGCAGAGGGCTCGAGAATACCGAATGCGCCCGGCTCAAGAAAGGAGGCATGGTGAAAGGTGAGGTGATTGCCCGCCACTTTCGGATAGACCCAACGTCGATTCGGATGCTGCGAGGAAATGAGCGTGAGGTCGACTTCGCCGGGGAGCGCGGAATACGTTGCGATGGTCTTGCAGGTGGGGTGGCGGGTCAGCCAATGATCCAACGCTGCGCAGGCTGGTGAAAAGTCGAGCAAGCAGTCGCGGAGTGTCTGCCGCATCGAACTGCGGAGCTGGGATTTTGTCGGTGATGGATTGGGATTTGCCACTGGCTAACGGTTTGACGTCTCTCATCATTACTCCATGCGACGTGATTTTGGCAAGACGCGGTATTTTTCTCGCTTGGCGGCTCAGTTCGATCGGTGAAACAATGGGTTCGCCTAATCAATCCTATATTTTTTTAACGAGACGATCCATCGATGGCTGCTGAAATTGAACGTAAATTCCGAGTCATTCAAGATTCGTGGGACAACGGTACACCAGGAGTTAGACTCTCGCAGGGCTACCTCTCTCAAGACCCCGACCGCACGGTGCGAGTGCGCATCGCTGGTGAGACCGCGTGGATCACGGTCAAGGGACGCAGCCAAGGGATTACGCGGGCTGAGTTTGAATATGAAATCCCACTAGACGACGCCAGAG
>VFJU01000078.1 GCA_009885905.1 Verrucomicrobiota bacterium | reverse complement strand
TCCTACACCGTCACAGGTGGCGGGGAAAACCGTCCGGTGGCCTTTGTCTCATGGTTCGACGCCGCGCGGTTCTCGAACTGGATGACCACCGGCCAAGGCACCACCACGGAGACGGGGAGCTATACAATCATCAGCGCGAACCCGAGTCTACCCACGGTCTCCGGACCCACGGTGGCGAGGAACGCAGTCGTTGGTGGCTACTTCATCCCCACCGAGAATGAGTGGTACAAAGCGGCCTACTCCATTAAAGACACCACGGCGTACTCGTTGTTTCCCAACGGGCAGGACACGATCACGACAGCGGACGCGAATTATGGTAATGCAGTTGGTACCACGACGCCCGTAGGCAACTACAGCGGTGTTCTAAGTTCCTACGGCACCCTTGGCCAAGGCGGAAATGTTTATGAGGTGATGAGTCCAACTATCGGCAGTGATTTAGATTTGGTTATTCGGGGTGGTGCCTATTTAAGTTCAGAACAAGTATTAAGTAAGTTGAATAGACAGGGTCTGGTTGATACGGATGATGAAGTTATATCCGTAGGCTTCCGGGTCTCGGTGGTCCCTGAGCCATCTTCAGTGCTTTTGGCCATGCTGGGTGGCAGTTTCTTGTTGCTCCGCCGCAAGCGTTGAGGTCACCGGCATGCGATGACCCGCTCGGGAGCGTGGGGCGCTTCACTCACCAATCGGCGGTTGTCTTAGATCCGCCAGGAAATCTAGCATGATTTGGCTGGTCACGCTTGGGTTGTCCAGTTGTGGGAAATGACCTGTATTAGGAATCACCACGACCTGTAAGTGGTGCACGGCGGTACGGAGCATCACGAGAAATGGCGTGTCCTGCCCCACCGTAAGAGAGCAGCGCTCGCGGATCTCGTTGCTGTAGGTGGTCTGGATGGCGAGCACCGGGGCTTGGATTATGCTCAAGGACTGGGTGAAGCATTGCACATCGTAGCGCTGAAGGTCGGTAATCAGATGCTCACCGATCTCGCGGGGTAAGCGAGCCGAGCGGTCGACTACCGAGGCTTGGGTGGCGGGATGACTCGTCGCGGTGAACATTTCGGCAAACCAACTTTTCGTCATTTCCTCATACCCGAGTGGCTGGGCAAAGCATGTTTTTAAAATTTCCTCCATGCAAGGTGCCAACTGGCTGCCGTCCACCAAGATGATACCAACCACCTGCTGCGGTGCCAGCAATGCTGCCTCCACGACGACGCGGCAGCCCATGCTGTGTCCCACCAAAACCACTGGCCCGAGAGCGAGGGCGCTCATCAATTCCGCCACGTCGGAGCCGTATCGCTCGATCGTAGCATCATCCGCCGCCGTGCCGGGGCTTTGTCCGTGCCCCCGCAAATCCACCGCCACCGTTTGGTGAGTGGGGGAAATGGCCGCGACTTGTGCGTCCCAGTCATCGTGAGCGCAGGTGAACCCGTGAACGAAAACGACCGCCGGTCCGCCGGTGCCCGTGATTTGGTGGTGTAATAGATTCATGGTTGTGGAATGGGGCTAGCAGAAGCCACGGCGCTCGGCCTCAGGCTGGGACGTAAACTTCAGAACCAGCCTCGGCGAACTCTCTCGACTTCTCCGCCATGCCTTGGGCGAGTGCTTCCTCCTCGGCGATGCCCTGCTCGGCGGCGTATTGGCGGACGTCCTCGCTGATCTTCATGGAGCAGAAGTGCGGACCACACATCGAGCAGAAGTGGGCGGTCTTGGCGCCATCTTGCGGCAGTGTCTCGTCGTGATAGAGGCGGGCGGTGATCGGGTCGAGACCCAGGTTGAATTGGTCTTCCCAGCGGAATTCGAAGCGGGCCTTGCTCAGAGCGTTATCGCGGTATTGCGCACCGGGGTGACCCTTCGCGAGATCCGCAGCGTGGGCGGCGAGCTTGTAGGTGATGACACCGACTTTAACATCTTCCTTGTTAGGCAGCCCGAGGTGTTCCTTGGGCGTCACGTAGCAGAGCATGGCGCAGCCGTACCACCCGATCATCGCCGCGCCGATGCCGCTGGTGATGTGGTCGTAGCCGGGGGCGATGTCAGTTGTTAGAGGACCAAGCGTGTAGAACGGTGCCTCATGGCACCACTCTAACTGCTTGGCCATATTTTCCTCGATCATGTGCATGGGGACATGCCCCGGACCTTCATTCATGACTTGGCAACCCTTCGCCCATGCGCGGGTGGTGAGCTCACCCTGCACTTCTAACTCACCGAATTGGGCCTTGTCGTTGGCATCCGCAATGGAGCCAGGGCGGAGACCGTCGCCGATTGAGAAACTCACATCGTAGGCAGCACAGATGTCGCAAATTTCATCCCAGTGGGTGTAGAGGAAATTTTCTTTGTGATGAGAGAGGCACCACTTGGCCATGATCGAGCCACCGCGTGAGACGATGCCTGTCATGCGAGATGCCGTCATCGGCACGAAGCGCAAGAGCACGCCGGCGTGGATGGTGAAGTAGTCGACGCCTTGCTCGGCTTGCTCGATGAGTGTGTCCCGATAGATTTCCCAAGTGAGATCCTCGGCCTTACCGTTGACCTTTTCAAGTGCCTGATAGATTGGCACCGTGCCGATGGGGACTGGTGAGTTCCGCAGGATCCACTCGCGTGTGGCGTGGATGTTCTTGCCGGTGGATAGATCCATCACGGTGTCGGCGCCCCATTTGGTGGACCAGCGCATTTTCTCCACCTCTTCCTCGATGGAAGAAGCGACCGCGGAGTTGCCGATGTTGGCGTTGATTTTCACGAGGAAATTGCGACCGATGATCATCGGTTCGCACTCCGGGTGGTTGACGTTGAGCGGGATGATGGCACGCCCGGCGGCGATCTCGCTGCGGACGAACTCCGGGGTGATCTCGGTGGGAATGCGCTGGGGGAAACGCTGGAAAATGCTGGGGGTGTAAGGGCTTGTGGGATTTTGGGTGGAGCCCTCGTGTTGCTTGTCTAACTGGTTGCGGACGATGTCGTCTTTTTGGTTAGAGATTTGGGCGCGCCGCATATTTTCACGGATGGCGATGAATTCCATCTCCGCAGTGATGATCCCCTGATCCGCGTAGTGTTTCTGGGTCACTGGCTTGCCGGTGGCGCGGAGTAGCATGCGGCGGTCCGCGGTGAGGCCTGGGAACTCGATGAATTTATTTGCTCGCTCGGATTTGGAGGCGAACTCAACGTGTTTCTCAGTGAGGTACCCGTTGTCTTGCGGCTGGACCTCGCGACCGTGATACTCCTCGACGTCGCCCCGGGCGAGAATCCAATCGCGACGAAGCGCGGGAAGCCCCTGTTCCGAGGTACCGGTAAATGCCGGATCGCCCCACGGACCTGAGCAATCATAGACACGAACCGGTGCATTTTTCTCGATGCGACCGTTGAACGACTTGGTGTCTGATAGAGCAATCTCGCGCATCGGTACGCGGAGGTGGGGATAGAGTTCGCCCGCGACGTAGACCCTAGTGGAGGCGGGCAAGGCGGCTAAGGAAGCATCGTGGTTTTCGGCCAAGAGACCGGTGGTTTCTTCAGGGCGGATCATGACGGGATGGTAGGTGTTAAAAGTTAGCGATGTTGAAAAATAAAAAAGCCGTGCGAGAGAGCACGGCCGAGGAAAATGAAACTGCAGGTGTTTCGACTTCCTACGGCGGCATGACCCGCGTCAGGTTCGGAGGGTCTTTTCCGCGCGTCGGAAAATCTCGGCTCTACGGTCGTGAGCGCCCCTGTCGTGTCAGAGAAACTTGGCGAGGGATGGGCAACGTGCCAAGGGAGAAGTGGCTTACTGCGGAAAAATCCACCGCGTTCATCTTTTATCGTCGTCGGTCTTGATGCGCGCGAGTTCGCCCCAGAATTCGAGGGTCTCTCGGGTATGAAAATTTTCCTCAAGGAAGTTCTTGATTCGTTTGCGAGAATCCACAAGGGTCCGCCCGTGCACCGGGGCGTAGCTCAGCCTGGTAGAGCGCCGCGTTTGGGACGCGGATGTCGTCAGTTCGAATCTGGCCGCCCCGACCACTTCATTTCCACGTAGTGTGTCATCCTCAGTGCACCCCCTCGGAGCCATGTATTCGAGGATTTGATGGACGAGGTCAGAGGTAGGGCTGACCCTCCGTGGTTGGCCGACTTGTCGCCAGCGGCGTGGCAGATGAAGAATTGTCGATTGATGTTTGTTGAATTTTGATTGTTGAATGAAGAGGTAGCCGTGGTCCACCGACTTTGGCCCTGAGGCTGAAGCGTGATGAAATGCGATTTCTTCGAGAATGTTCTTTCGCGTGCTCAGACCATTCACGCCGATGGCGACAAGTGGGCGAACCGCGGCGGGTCAGCCCTACCGTTTTAAAATCGGCCGAGCCGCGTCACGCGGCTGGCACAGCCGTAATTCAAGGAGGGTGGTCGTCTCGCCCACCAGAATTCAAAACAGCCGCCAGGATCGGAACTCTTCCTCTTCTCTTCTCTTCCTCCTGCGCAGGAAGAGCTCCGCGCCACACTCGGTAGGGCTGACCCGCCGCGGTCGGCCGACTTTAACCCTGAGGCTGAGGTGTGATGAAATGTGATTTCTTCGAGAATTTTCTTTCGCG
>VFJU01000209.1 GCA_009885905.1 Verrucomicrobiota bacterium | reverse complement strand
ATTTTTGCGCCCGGGTGCCGCTCCTTGACCAATTGAGTGAAGGCAAATAAATCGCGATACCAGTCCTGCGGGTCGCCGATGTCGCCACGGCGCTCGTGAATCGGATCGCTGCCTTGACCGCGCACCTCGTATGCGTAAAGGCCAGCCCGCGAGCGATGTTGCAACAAGTAGTTGCCCAAGTTCGCGTAATCAATGGCCGCGCCGCAGAAGCCGTGGATACCAATGACAACCACCTCGGGCTCGATCGACTCGGAAATCCACTTTCTGTAGCCAAATGAGGCGTTCTGTGCGTTTAGCACCGCCTTGGAATCGCCTGTTCTTTTAAAATGAACTAACGTGTGTTGTGGACCGCAACCCCAGACTGAAATCGCCAGCGCACAGGCCGCAATTTGACAACCTCTCCATTTGGGCACTCCGATCACCCACAAAATTTCGCATATTCTCCAAAAAGCGCAATCTCCGAACCCACAAGCATGTGCATATCTCCCCGCTAAAAAATGAGGCCGGCGGAATTCGAGGGGGGAGGACTCGATTTCCGTCGGCCGATTTTAGCCCACGGGGGGGACTCACATCTGGATTTTTTGTCTCTGTCCGCAACTCGGGGGAAGGTTAACTCGCAGTGACAATCAATGAATACCCTACTCGCGCCCTCCTCACCATTACGTGATGACGTAAATCGCTACCCGCTTGCCAGTTACCCACCCCCGCCTGCTCACAAAATTAGCATTTCCACGAAAAATCCCGCTTTCGATCGACTCTAGGATTGCCAAACCGCCATACCCGACTAGGAATCTGCCCCGGCGCGAATCCGTCGCCCGCAAACCAGCAGCCATTATCCCTTATGAAGGACCTCACTAAATACCGCAACATCGGCATCTTCGCCCACGTTGATGCCGGAAAAACGACCACCACAGAACGCATCCTCAAACTCACCGGCAAGATTCACAAAATCGGCGAAGTTCACGACGGCGCATCCACCATGGACTTCATGGATCAAGAAGCCGAACGTGGAATCACCATCCAATCCGCCGCGACCACTTGCTTCTGGAAAGGCTATCAGTTTAACGTCATCGACACGCCCGGTCACGTCGATTTCACCATCGAAGTATACCGCTCACTCAAAGTTCTAGACGGCGGCGTGGGTGTGTTCTGCGGCTCCGGCGGCGTCGAGCCTCAGTCGGAAACTAACTGGCGCTACGCAAATGACTCCGAGGTCGCTCGGGTTATTTACGTCAACAAACTCGACCGCATCGGTGCAGATTTCTACCGCGTCATCAAGCAGGTTAAAACCGTGCTCGGCGCGCACCCACTCGTCATGGTGCTTCCCATCGGAACAGAAAGTGAATTCGTCGGCGTGGTCGACCTGCTCACTCGCAAGGCACACATCTGGGACGAATCCGGCCAACCGGAAAATTTCAATATCACCGACATCCCCGCCGACCTAGTCGACAAGGTCGAGGAGTACCGCGCACAACTCATCGAGACCGCCGTCGAACAAGATGACGATGTCATGGAAAAATATCTCGAGGGCATCGAACCGGACATCGAGACGCTGAAAAAGTGCATCCGCAAGGGCACCATCAACCTATCGTTCTTCCCAACCTACTGCGGATCTAGTTTCAAAAATAAAGGCCTCCAACTCATCCTCGATGCGGTTGTCGATTATTTGCCTAACCCTACCGACGTCAAACCTCTTCCAGAAGTGGACGCCGAGGGCAACGAGACTGGCAAGTTTGCCATCATCGATGCCAAAGCACCGTTTCGAGGCCTTGCCTTCAAAATCATGGACGATAAGTTCGGCGCTCTCACCTTCACCCGCATCTACTCGGGCACGATTAAGAAGGGTGATACCGTGCTCAACTCCTTCACCGGCAAGACCGAACGCATTGGTCGCATGGTTGAAATGCATGCCGACGACCGCAACGAAATCGACTCCGCACAAGCGGGCGACATCGTCGCCATCGTCGGTCTCAAGAACGTCCAAACGGGTCACACCCTCTGCGATGAAAAGCACCCGGCCACTCTCGAACCGATGGTTTTCCCGGACCCCGTCATCTCCATCGCCGTCGCACCAAAGGACAAAGCAAACGCCGAAAAACTTGCAAATGCTATCGGCAAAATGATCCAGGAAGATCCATCGTTCCGCGTCGAAACCGATGAGGAAACAAACGAGATGATCCTCAAAGGCATGGGCGAACTTCACCTCGATATTAAAATCGACATCCTTAAACGTACCCACAAGGTCGAGGTCGATGTCGGTGCTCCTCAAGTTGCTTACCGCGAAACTATCACCAAGATGGTCACCGATAGTTATACGCACAAGAAGCAGTCCGGTGGGTCCGGTCAATTCGCAAAGATCGATTACATCATCGAACCCGGCGAACCAGGTTCAGGATTCATCTTTGAATCCAAAGTGGTCGGCGGAAATGTTCCTAAGGAATTCATCCCAGCGGTCGATAAGGGGTTCAAGACTTCCGTGCACAAAGGGCCACTCGCAGGCTATCCCTGCTTGGACTTTAAAGTCACTCTAACCGACGGCGGCTTCCACGCGGTTGACTCTTCATCCATCGCCTTCGAAATTGCTGCTAGAGCAGCTTACCGCCAAACCATGGTCAAGTGCGCTCCTCAAGTGTTAGAGCCTATGATGAAGCTAGACGTCTTCGCTCCAGAAGAAAAAGTTGGCGACGTGATTGGCGACCTCAACCGCCGCCGCGGCATGATTCAAGGCCAAGAACCAACGCCGGGCGGTATCCGCGTCAAAGCAGAAGCACCATTGAGCGCTATGTTCGGCTACATCGGCGACCTCCGCACCATGACGTCCGGTCGTGGCCAGTTCTCTATGGAATTCAGCCACTACGCCCCTTGCCCACGTAACATCTCTGACGATGTCATCGCCAAGGCCAAGGCCAAAGAAGAAGCACTGCGCGCCGGCAAATAAGCTCACAGCGTTACCAATTCACAAACCCGCCAACCTAACACGGTTGGCGGGTTTTTTGTTTATCTAGCAGATTCTTATAATCACGACTGGATTATCTTTTTGCTTGTCGCTCATTTGCGAGAAATTCTAATCAACTCAAGTCGCGTGCCCCCCACAAAATACCTGCTGCTGCGGTTCCGGTGCCGCGCATCTTTCGCGCCCCGTCTTTTCGCTTCGGTCCAAACCGCTCGCGGGCACTCATAAAGGCCTCGTTCACGAAGCCGCGACTGCCGATCACGGCTCCATCCGTGAAATAACGAACGCGACAACGCAGCATTTTTCCAAAAGCAATTTCTCCTGTTAGGTTATCATCTCGCTCTACTTCTCGCGCCGCTTGTTCTTTTGTTATGCCTTTGCGTTTTCGCAGGGTTTTCTCTTCACCTGTTAGACTGACACGGACTTCGAGTTTCTCCAGCGCACCCGCCATCAGCAACTTGCGATACTCGCGTGACACATCGTTCGCCCACAGCGCGTCGTCCGCGCCGCAGCCTTGGTGAGCTCGCAGCGCCCGCACCAGTCCTGCACGGGCTTTCTTGCCATTTCCACGAGGACCGCCGCCGATAGCTTCGCCATAACTGCTCCATCGGTAGCCTGCTGGATCGGTCATCAGCCCAGCTCTAACAGGGTTTAAATCGATGTAAGCCGCCACCGTCCGCGCCGCCACCCCATCTTCCACGATTACACTCTTAAATGCGTCCTCCCAGAGATTTCCCGTGCGAGAATGGGCACGGTTAAACCACCGCGTGAAGCGTTGTAACAAGCCCTCCATGAAGCGGCTCAAGTCGTGCATCCGCCGCGTGTACCGCGTGTGAATTTCGCCCACCAAGTGCTGCCCTTGCTCGCCCAACTTGCGTGCCACCGCCAACTCCTTTTTCACCTCAGCGACCACCGCCGCGTTGTAAATCGCAGACAACCGCTTAAGCAACTCCGCGTCGGAGAGCCCCTCAACCGCCATCGGTGGCACCTCCAGCAACAAGTGAAAATGGTTAGACATTAAACAATAAGCAACCACCCGGCAGCCCGTGAAATTTTCATACATCCGCATGAACATCCGGAACTTCTCCTTCTCGT
>VFJU01000559.1 GCA_009885905.1 Verrucomicrobiota bacterium | reverse complement strand
ATGAGCGCAAATGGGTTATTGCGAACGAAATTTGTCCTTCAGCCTACCGAACTAACATTTAATGGTCGCAAGGTGAAATCAAACACCTACAACGGACTATATGTACCTCCCACATTGCGTGTTAGGCCCGGCGACACATTGGAACTCGAATTCGAAAACCTCTGTCCGCAACCCTCAAATATTCACTTCCACGGAATGACGATTTCTCCACTGAACAACGGTGACAACATTTTTACTAGGGTGGATCCAGGGCACTCATTTCACTATAAAATTAAGATCCCGAAAGATCACACACCGGGAATGTATTATTACCATGCCCACGCGCACGGGGTCGCTGAGCGCCAAATCACCTTCGGATTTACCGGCGCGATCATTGTGGAAGGCCAACTCAATGCTTATCCAGCATTAGCCAAGGTGAAGGAGCAAATCATGGTCTTAAAAGATATCCAGATCAGTCCGTTTGGTAACGTTCCACAGGACATCGTGACCAGTCGCTCGGCGATCCGAACCGTGAACGGGCTTATCAATCCGGTGATACGCATGCAGCCCGGTGAATCGCAATTCTGGCGCATCGCTAACACCGGCGCCAATCTTTATTACCGCCTCACTTTAAGTGGGCAAAAATTCTGGGTGCTCGCGGAGGATGGTAATCCAACCTTGCAGATGTCGGCGGTAACAGAATATTTACTCGGTCCATCCGCACGCGTCGAAGTGGTCGTTCAGTTTCCCAGTGCTGGGAAATTTGTCTTGAAGACCGAAAAAGTTCGTACTGGACCCGTAGGCGATGGCTACCCTGCAGCGGCTCTAACCACCGTGATTTGTGAGGGTGTACCTCAAAAGCCCATCACATTGCCGCAAAGTCGTAAGTCCTGCTGTGGCGCCGAAATAGAGAACCTTGCAAAAGTTAAAATTGATAACAAGAGACTCATCGTTTTCAACGAAACCGATACAGACTTCCGAGTTAACAATAACATTTTTGATGAAGACCGCATCGATACCCGAGTTCCGTTAGGTGCAGTAGAAGAATGGACGATTCGAAATTCAACCGATGAACTACATCAATTTCATATTCACCAAGTGGATTTTCAAGTTGTTGAAATCAATGGCAAACCGATACAATTTACGGGACATCGAGACAACTATGTCGTTCCTATCCGCGGTGAAATCAAGATTGTCATCTCTTTTACAAATCCCATCATCCTTGGGCGCTTTGTGTATCACTGTCATATTATTGAACATGAAGATGGGGGTATGATGGCGACGATCGAAGTCTATGACCCAAAGAAGACTGCGAGCGGAGCAGTGCCAAATAAGCACCTTATTACCAAGTCCGAAAACACTAATGCGACAGGTGGACCGCTTCACTTGACAGACCAAGCGGGTGCGAGTTGGCATGGTGAGGATAGCCAATCAGATTTTCTGTTAGTTAGCTTCGGCTACACACGCTGCGAAGGCGCTTGTCCGAGGACTCTCCTGCTCTTGGATGAAACTTCCGAGTTACTCAAAAACTCCGCCACACAAGCACTTCCTCTTTTGGTCACCGTCGATCCTGAACGGGATACCCCAGAGATCTTGAGAAAATATGCAACTCAAAATCCCTCTAAACTTATAACCCTCACTGGTAGTCTCTCGGAGATCAATGACATTGCTAAGGCATTCGGAGTAGCCATCAAGAAACAATTTCAGCCCGATGGATCATACTCTGTTAGTCATTCGACCGACTTATTCTTGGTCACGCGGGAAGGACGAGTGATAAAGCGCTTTGATCTAATTACGCCCGCCGAAGAAATCGCCAAGGAGGTTCGCCTCGCTGGCCAGAAAGCAGACTCCACTCCTCTCTCCATGACCGCCAACACGGGAAGTAATCCATGAAACAGTTTTTAATAAATCCCACCCTGACCCTCCTACTAACGGTGACAGGTTTTGCGCAATCATACGAATCAGGTGGACGATCGACGGGGCGCCGAGAAAGCTCTTGGTCAACCATTTCACAAGTGATGGGTGCTGGTGAAGATTGGCTTAAATATCCCACTTTTGACATGAGTTATAACACGGAGTTCCAGTACAGCTACCAGGACTTCGGCTCAGGTGGTAGTTCTTCTAACTTTGTAAATACTTCTGATCTCACAACAACTTTTCGCTTTGCTCCGCGGTTAGCAATTTACAGCGATCTAACGCTTGAGCAAATTAACGGGCCAAACCCGGGACAAAATTCATGGCTCGGTGGCGAAGGGGTTTCTTCTTCCAGTCTATTTCTACAATACAGCAATCAAGTTGTGACATTGGGAGGAGGGCAATTTACCCCAGACTTCGGAATCGCGAATGCATTGGCGCCTGGAATTTTTGGAGGTGATTTTGTATCGGATTATTCATTCGACGATCAAGTCGGTTTGTTTGGAGGACTTCAATTTGGTCACGAACAAGTTGGGGAGCATGTTATCAACGCCAGTGTTTTTGCATTGGATCGCACTGCGCTAAGTAATTCTCTCTTCACGAGCACTGGTCAAACAAATGCCTCAAGCGGAGGCCCCGGCAATACGGGCACCCTCGATTCGTTTTCACTATCTTACAACGGAATCGACGTGCCGATCTTTTCAATGCCGATCTTGCAATACCAGCTTGGCATGATTTCCCAAGCGCAAGCTGAAGACGGTAGCGGACGACAACTCGGCTACGTCGCTGGAATGGCGATCACCATTCCATTCAATCGTGACGCGCTTGACACCACAGCGAGTCGTTACACCGCACTTCAACCTCTCATTGAATACGCGCACTTCGACAATTGGACGGGGGCAGAAGATGCGACCGCCGACTTTCTAACCATGGGGCTGGAGTACTTCTATGGTGACTGGGATCTCAATGTTTCGTCAACCTTGCGAGACACAAGCGGGGTTCCAGAACAGGCCAACGAAGATGACTACCTCGTGCAAGCAACCGTCGGCTATCAATTATATGGCTACCAGACATATGGAGGAAATGGCCAAATTTCTGCTGGTTGGTCGTACAGTAAAAACCAAGGAGAAGATTCTAACATCTTTGCCGTTCAGCTTTCGCTTGGCTGGGATATACTCAGCCGATTCCAACTTCTCGAAGGTTGGTAGAGTTTCATTTTAAATCTACACGCCAGCACACGGCGGTTTTGACGGGTGAAACCGCGTGGAAAATCCTTTCCCAGAAACGATTGCCGAGAGCCGTTCCGGGTGACGTCCGTGGGCAATGTGGGTTTCAATCCCCGCCTCAACTGCGAATTTCACCGCTTCAAGTTTCGAAACCATTCCGCCCATTGAGAAGCGTCCCTTGTCTTCACGGACGTAGTCAAAAACTGAATCGATATCGACAACTTCGGGAACCAGTTGGTTCGTGTTAGGATCGAGGAGGCCGTCCACACTGGTGAGTAATATCACCCGCTTCACTCCAGCGAGTTTCGCGACTCGTACAGAAAGCATGTCGTTATCACCAAATTTTAATTCTTCCACAGCAACTGAATCATTCTCATTGATGATGGGCAATATTCTTGGTTCTGATAGAAGTCGATTGAGTGTATCTGACACGTAACCCGCACGCTCAAAAGTGCCTAAGTCACCAGCGGTGAGGAGCACTTGGGCGATGGTAATATCAAAGTTAGAAAAAAGACTGCTGTAGGTCTGCATCAACCGCGCTTGACCGACTGCCGCACACGCTTGACGTGTTGCGGTGTCTTTCGGGTACTCTCCAAGGCCGAAAGCAGAAACTCCAGAACCCACCGCGCCTGACGAGACAAACAGGCAACGGTGACCCGCATTGATCAGGCCTGCAATTGCAGACACCAGATGAACGAGTGCGGCATTATCGAGCGTCCCGTCTTCAGCTTTGGTTAGAACGCCGGTGCCTGCTTTGATAAGCGTGATGTCGTGGATCATAAAATTAGGTTATTCATCATCGTCCTTCGCACCTTTTACTCGGACTTTACCGCGGAGTTTGGCTTCAATGAATGGATCTAAATCGCCGTCCATAACTTCCTGAATGCTGCCGGATTCCTGACCGGTACGAAGGTCGAGAACTTTCTGATAGGGCTGAAAGACGTAAGAACGAATTTGGTTTCCCCATGAAACATCCCCCTTCTCACCGTAGGCGCGATCCGCCTCAGCTTTTTGTTTGTCTTCCTCAATGGTGTAAAGCTTAGCCTTAAGAATATCGAAAGCCAATTCTCTGTTAGCACCCTGAGTCCTGGCTGCCGTCGAGCGGATGAGGATGCCAGTAGGGAGGTGACGCAAGATGACCGCCGTTTCCACTTTATTGACATTTTGACCACCCTTGCCGCCAGATCGCGTGGTTGTGATCTCGATGTCTTTCTCGTTGATTTCAATTTTGATTTCCTTGGAAACTTCTGGGGTCGCATCAATCGATGCAAATGACGTATGACGTTTTGCGTTAGAATCGAATGGAGAAATCCTTACCAAACGATGAACTCCGCGCTCATTTTTAAGAAATCCGTATGCGTGGTCTCCTGTAATTTTCAGTGTCGCTGTGCGCAATCCGGCTTCATCACCGTCTTGCCAGTCGAGCGTCTCCACCGTATAGCCTTTGCGCTCAGCCCAACGAGTGTACATGCGATGAAGCATTTGCGCCCAGTCGCACGCTTCTGTGCCACCTGCGCCAGCCGAGATGACAAGGAAACACGGCGAAATATCGCTCGGCTGATCGAGTAAGGTGAGTAATTCGTAAGAGCGGATGTCATCCTCAAGTCCCTTGGCATTCGAGAGCGCCTCACGAGCGAGATCTGCATCGTCGTACTCTTTCGCAAGCGAAACTCCTTCGTCAATGTCCGCCACGCGCGATTCCAACTTGAGAAAGCTCTCTAACTTTTTCTTCAGTCCTGCAGCTTTTGAACTGATCGATTTTGCCTTATCCGAGTCATTCCAAAACTCAGGTGCCCCCATCGCTTCCTCGAGCGTATTGATTTCGTTTTCGAGAGTCGGGACGTCAAAGATACCTCCTGAGTTTCGACAGGCGGCTTTTTAAGCCAGCGGTATCGAGCGCCAGGAGGTCAGCGGTAGGAAGTAAAGACATGCGGACGGAGAGAACGCTATCGACCGATGCGAAGCAAGGCGGAACGTGCCAAACCATAAGGCTACCAATGTTTATTTAGTTCTTTGAACACCCTTAACCTCAATTTTTTTTCCCGTGACCCACGATTTCAGCACAGTGGAATCAGCAGTGAGGTTCCCTAGCATTCTCCAACTGGAGTGCTGAAGTGCGGCGGCCTGATCTACGGACTCTTCAACCACGCACCATGGTCGCAAACCGGATGAATGGATGAAGCGAAAATTCTCGTTAGCGACGATGATGAATCCAATGTGAGTGTCCAAGCCAACAAGATAGACGCCCGGTTCTTCTAGCACTACTTCCGAGGCAAAAGCGGGAAACGCTTGATCTACGGTGAGGTCACAAGATTCCCGAGGCAAAAAACTCCGCAGGATGTTTTCAGCCGGCTGCTTGGCAAGTTGATAACGGTCGACCTTGAAACCCGCATCTCTCAACACCGTAGCAACAAAATATCCGCAAGCAATTTCGCCCTTCCCTGGACCGCTTGCCGTACCATTAAAATCCCACGGTGTGCCAAGCCAACAATGCATCATAGCAGGCAAGGCTTGTTCAAGCACCGCCCTTGCGTCCGATTCCACAGCAGCACGATCCGTAGGAGTCTTCGCGATACTGTATCGAACTGATAGATTTTTTCGCCAACGCTCGAGGTCTTTGGTTAGAACATCGTAGGTTTTCGAATCGGGCTGGATTTTGTAATTAGCACCATGCTTTTCAAAATCTCCAAGTGATGCTCGAACCCATTCCAGGAAGCGTGGCCTATAGCAATACGCCGCCGCTCCACCGATCAAAATGACCGAAACTGAAACGAGCCAGCGCTTGTGCATCTTGTTATTTTCGCGCGAGTTCGACCAAGATCGCCTTCTGCGCATGAAGTCGATTTTCAGCCTGTTGGAAAATCGTATTTGCGTGTAATTCCAGCACTTCTTCACTGATTTCTTTGCCTCGGTATGCTGGCAAACAGTGAAGTACAATATGACCTGGGGCGGCTTGTGCTAACAATCCGGCATCTACTTGGAATCCTTTGAATTCCAGTTCTTTTTCTTTTTGCCCTTCCTGCCCCATGGAAAGCCAAACATCGGTATTAATCACATTAGCCCCGGTCGTTGCGGCGATAGGGTCACACGTAACACTAACGTTTGCCGCATCAAGTTTCGTAAGAAACTCCGAAGGCGGTTGGCAAGAAGCGGGAGAAGCCACCACCAACTCAAAACCAAGATACTTGGCAGCCCACATCCACGAACGAGTCATGTTAGAAAATCCATCACCGATAAAAGCTACTTTTTTTCCATCCCAAGTTCCAAGTTTTTCCTGAATTGTAAGAAGGTCTGCTAGAATCTGGCATGGATGCTCGTCATCCGTGAGCGCATTAATTGTCGGGATGGATGAGCAGTTTGCAAAGTCTACCACATCTTGCTGCGCATAAGTCCGGATCACCGCTCCATGTACCATTCTTCCTAACACACGAGCGGTGTCTTTAATTGGCTCGCCGCGTCCTAGCTGGATATCATTTCCAGATAGAAACATCGGAAACCCACCAAGCTCACGAATGCCAACCTCAAACGATACGCGAGTTCGTGTGGATGACTTTGTGAAAATTAGCGCCCACGTTTGCCCAACGAGTGGCTGACCCTCGCGACCACGTTGTAGCTTTAAATGCGCAGCCGAATCGATCAGCCAGCGAATTTCTTTAGCATTGAGTTGCTCGATAGAAAGAAAGTGTTGCATGGAAACTTGGCGAAGTTGGTTATTTAATGCAGTTTTTGATAAACTGGTGGGCGGATGCTGATTCAAAAAAATTCAATGAAACTCGCAAAGGACGGCGTGGATCGTCTCGAGCGCCTCATCAATCTCGGCATCAGTGACATTGAGTGGCGGCAAAAGGCGGAAGGTATTCGGACCGGCGGGAGGAACAATTAATCCGCGCTCCATTAACTGATTCACCACCACCAATGCTGGCGTTTTACCCTCGGGGGTTGGGATCAACTCTGGATTCAAGGCGATACCTAGCAGTAATCCTTGGCCACGAACTTCCGTGATGACAGGAAGATTCCACAAGCGAACCGTTTCACGGATACGACTTTCTTGACGAAGCGAATTTGCCGCGAGATCGCGCTCACGTATTTCTATCAATACCGCGAGTGAGGCAGCACAGACGAGAGGGTTTCCACCATAGGTTGATCCATGCGAACCGACTCCTAACAACGATGATAAAGTTGTGCCATCATCGCTTACTGCGCGATCGCTCAACCAAAATGAACCGATCGGCACGCCGCCACCCATACCCTTGGCCCATGAAATGCCGTCGGGTTCTATCTCCTCAGCAATCCTACGCCATGACATGGCATCGCCACAGCGCCCAAAGCCCGCTTGCACCTCATCAAAAAATAACAGCAAGTCGTGTTTACGACAAACCTCTGCCACCGCGCGCAGGAATTCTGGCGTCGCACAGTTTACACCACCTTCGCCTTGGATTGGCTCTAACAAAATAGCAACCGTTTCCGGACGTATCGAATTTTCAAGTGCCTCAATATTGTTGAACGGTAGGTGACGAAAACCTGGAAGTAATGGGTCAAACCCCTCTTGGATTTTTGCCTGACCCGTCGCAGCAAGTGCCCCAAGGGTACGCCCGTGAAAGGATTGTAAAAATGTAATCACTTCGAAGCGCTGAGAACCATCAGGCTGTGGGCGCTTCAAGCCAAAGCGACGAGCTGCCTTGATCAAGCCGTCGTTCGCCTCAGCTCCGGAATTTGAAAAGAAAACCTTTCCGGGAATTCGGACATGATGTTCGTTAATTTCCTGCGCGAGTTCGGCTTGCAAAGGATTCTGATAGAGGTTTGACACATGCATCAACTCCCCTGCTTGGTGACGGACCGCCGCCACCAATTTCGGGTGGCAATGCCCGAGTGAGCACACGGCAATGCCCATGCAAAAATCCAAATAACATTTCCCCGCATCATCCCACAATCGCACCCCGGCTCCTCGCACAGGAACCAGCGAAAACCGCCCGTATGTCGGAAGGACGTGTTGCGCGTAGCGTTCGGAAGTCGTCATGAGATTGTGAGCAAGGGTGGACCCTAGCGCCGTTCCGTGAATTGGCAAAGCGAGAAATTTAAAGCGATCCTAATGACAAAACCTCCGCGTGATCGCGGAGGTTTTCTTTAGAATGAACGGTAGTTGATAGCAATACCGAGATCACCTCACCACGCGTGCACCACCGCCGCCGATTTGTTTTTCCACTTCCTTGCGGGTAGCCATCGACGTGTCACCAGGAGTTGTCGACGCAAGCGCACCATGGGCAGCTCCGTATTCGATGGCCTTCTGGGCGTCGTTGAACTCGAGAAAACCAAACTGCAATCCAGAGGCAAAGCTGTCTCCACCGCCAACGCGGTCGAGGATTTCGAGGCCAGGATACTTACGGCTTTCGTGAAATTTCCCGTCGTGCCAGAGGATTGCCGACCAATCATTAACCGTGGCCGAAATCACTCCACGCAAGGTGGTGGCTGCCACCTTGAAATTTGGAAAGGTTTTCACTGCGGTTTCAATCATCGCCTTAAAAGCATCCAATTCGATGGTAGAAATGTTGTGATCCACGCCCTCGACTTCGAAGCCGAGCGAGGCGGTGAAATCTTCTTCGTTACCAATCATGACATCAACGTATTTTGCGATCTCGCGGTTTACCTCTTGTGCCTTCGCTAGACCACCAATGGTTTTCCATAGCGACGGACGGTAATTCAGATCGTAGGAAACGATGGTGCCGTATTTGTTAGCAGCTTTTACAGCTTCCACCGTGAGAGCTGCTGTGGACTCTGATAGAGCCGCGTAGATTCCACCAGTGTGGAACCAACGGACACCGAGCTTGCCGAAGATATGATCCCAATCCACATCGCCCGGCTTGAGCTGAGAGGCCGCGGTGTTCCCCCGATCTGGATTTCCCACAGCGCCTCGCACTCCGAAACCACGCTCGGTGAAGTTCAGCCCGTTGCGCACGTTGCGACCGATACCGTCATCCTCGCGCCACTGGATGAACTCGGTGGAGACACCCCCTTGCATGATGAAATCTTCGATCAAGTGACCGACTTCATTGTCAACGAATGCGGTGACCACCGCCGTTTTGTAGCCGAAGCATTTCCGCAAGCCTCGCGAAGTGTTGTACTCACCACCTCCCTCCCAAGCGGCGAATTGACGTGCGGTACGAATGCGGCCTTCACCGGGATCGAGACGGAGCATAACTTCTCCCATTGAGAGTTGATCGAAGGTACATTCGGATTTCGGTTTGATAATCAGTGACATAATTTTGTTAGTAAGTTTCGCAAGTTTGCGGGTGCTTGGGATGAGTGATGACCCACCGAGCGATTGAAGATGTGTTGCTATGCTTGGGGGGAAGGATTCAAACGTCTATCGCCCCAAGGTGTAAAGCATTTGGATGCGAAGAAATGTCGGTAAATAAGTCGACTAGCAGCGAGTTGATAAATCGTCATGCATTGACAGTTTACCAAGCTGGATTTTGTTGGCGAGCGGCCTCGTAGAGGACGATTGCGACTGCAGTGGATAGGTTCAAGCTGCGGGTGCTGCCAGGGACCATTGGAATTCGCAGGGCGCGTTCCCCCGCCTCAGTTATGAGATTTTCCGGCAACCCACGAGTTTCCCTCCCGAAAACAAGGTAATCACCTGGGAGAAATTCCGCCTGCCATGGTGACGAGTTCGCCTTGGTGCTGAGGAACCAGAAGCGCGACGCTTCATCCGCTGCGACACGCAGATCATCAAAGGATTTCCAGACGCACAGCTTGACGTCTTGCCAGTAATCCAAGCCCGTACGACGAACGTGTTTGTCCTCGAGCGAAAATCCTAGCGGCTCGACGAGATGCAGGGTGGAATCCGTGGCAAGCGCGAGACGACCTGCAGCTCCAGCATTGTGCGGAATCTCAGGCTCGATGAGGACGATGTGGAACATAGCGAGGGTTTCAAAAAAGCTCCTTGCGCCGTGCCAAAGTGATAGAAAGACCCAGCACCCCGATAAAAATCAAGTAGCAAGCTAACAGTTCAAGGTAGCTTTTACAAACAATTGGCACGGCTGGTGAGTAAGCAACGCCCAAAGTCGCCTTCCAAAAACGCGAACTACCGATCACGTGGTTAAACACATAAAGGATGAGTAATGCAGATCCGATTAATCCAGAGCCCGCATGATTTCCCAAGCTTGAGAAAAAATGCAGCATCACCTTACGATGACGAAGAATAGTAATTAAAGCAACTAACAGAAGTGGCGCCACGAACCAAACCTCCGGAAACTGATGACCCAGAACATCGGTAACAAAGTCATCGATCTCACCGACTAAGGCTACACAACAACCGATAGCCAATACCCGACAGACTGGCCTGTTAGGTCCTGCATGGGTCGACGCGCCAAGCATCACCGCTGCTGCTGCCGCGAGTAGAAATGCCTGTAGCAGTTCGACAGTTGCCGGTCGGAGTTGTGTCGAAGAGCGGTCAGGGATCCATGCCGGCAAGAGAATGGCCAAACAACCGCCACAGACCAAAATCACGCGTAAGACATTGCGCGACCACGATGAATTTCGTTGGGATTTTAAATGGGCAACCTGCACAAGTGAATTTCCTAGAGGTTTTACCCATGGCAAGCAAGGGCGGATGGCCTGACCCACCTAATTTGAAATCTCGTTACGCGCAATCATGGCTCGAAAAAACTTCAGTTTGCCATAGCTGATTTGTCCACCGAGTTGTTCGAAAATCGGCTTGAGCGCTGGCTCATCGTATCCTCTCAAAGCATCTCGCATCAATTGCTCCTCCGTCTCGGTAAAAAGCGCACGTGGGTCTAGCTTCTCACCATTCTCGATGGCTTGACTCAAGTGACCCTCCACGGTGGTCTCGGCAAGGCCACGAGATTTTGCAATTTCGCTGACCGATTGTCCGTTTTTAAAAAGCTCCAAGGACAATGCCACGGTTCCGTTAGTGACGCCAGTGGACCGTGTAGCAGGGACGACGAGAGGCATAAGCGGCTCGAATATCATACGAGAATTTTTCGTTAGAAAACTGCGAATTGCGGCGAGGATTGCCTGTCCATAATCTTGGATCTTTTTCTCCCCCATGCCAGGAACCGCCGCGAGAGCGGCTTCACTGGTGGGATAGTCACGACTAAAATGGCGGAGCGTCACGTCTGAGAAAACCACATAAGACGGAACATTTCGCGCATCAGCTAGATTCTTACGGACCACCCGCAAGCATTCGAAAAGACCAGAATCACAAGGGATCTCGCCAGAGCGTGTCGCCTTCTGTCTTGGCGTGCTCAATGCACGAGTCAGCATCACCGTTTCCCGTAATTTCAGGCATTCAACGCCGCGTGCACTGACCGCGACGGTTGGAAACTTATCCTCGCTGGCAACGAGCAGGCCAAGCCTTAGTAACTGCCGTCCCAGATCGACCCAATAGGGCCTCGCTTGGTCCTTGCCGATACCATGAGTGGTTAAATTATTATGCTTCCAACGTTGAATTTTTTCCGACATTCCGCCCGTTAGAACTTCCGAAATGTGGTTGAGGCCAACACTAAATCCACCAGATTGTCGAACTCGCAACACGCAACTGAGCAACTTTTGCACATCCGTCGTAGCTTCCCACTTTTCGCGAGGATGGAGACAATGATCGCAAGCACCACAATTTTCTGGAGTCCATATTTCACCAAAATATCCTAACAAACCGACCCGACGGCAGACGTCGTTTTCGGCAAAGTGCGTCATTTGATCGAGCTGCTTGTGAGCGACATCCCGAGCTTGTGGATCAGCGATTTCTTCGAGAAATTTTAGGTACTTCGTTACATCACCTCGCGAGAAAAGTAGCAGGCAATCTGCGGGCAACCCATCGCGACCAGCACGACCCGTTTCCTGATAGTATCCCTCGATATTTTTCGGGAGGTCAGCGTGAATCACATAGCGGACGTTTGGTTTATTAATCCCCATGCCAAAGGCAACAGTGGCGCAGACGATTTTGGCATCGTCACGGAGAAATGCGTCTTGGTTGCGCACTCGCTCTGCTTGTTCGAGTCCGGCGTGGTACGAGACTGCAGAAAACCCCTGTGTACGAAGCGCGGCGGCCATGGTCTCGGTGCTTTTACGAGACTGGCAGTAGACGATTCCAGAATCTGTCGGGCGGGCACTCGCGAAATTACAAACCTGCGCGGTCGCACCCGCTTTTCCTACGACTTGATATTTTAAATTGGGCCGGTTGAAACTTGCGAGAAACACTTCCGGATCATGCAACTCAAGTTGTTTTACAATATCCTCCCGTACCCGAGCAGTGGCGGTGGCGGTTAGAGCAAGTACTGGGATCTTTGGAATTTTTTGCCTAACCTCTTTGAGACGGCGGTATTCTGGACGGAAATCATGACCCCACTCGCTGATGCAGTGTGCCTCATCCACCGCCAGTGCTGCAATATTCCAAGCCTGTAAGCGGTCTAAGAAATCCGCTAACATCAATCGCTCAGGTGCCACATACAGCAATTGATACTCTCCAGCATCAAGTCCAGCGAGTCGGCGTCTGGCTTCCTCTCCATCAAGAGACGAGTTGATAAAAGTTGCTGCGACTCCGCTTGCTTCTAATTGATCCACTTGATCCTTCATCAACGCGATCAACGGAGAGACCACCACCGTGAGTCCGTCGCGGACGAGAGCAGGAAGTTGATAGCAAAGACTCTTGCCAGCACCTGTTGGTAAAATTGCTACAGCATCTCGGCCCGCGAGTGATACCTCCATGATCTCGCGTTGTAGCGGACGAAACTCGTCGTAGCCGAAGGTTTGTTTGAGGCGCCCCGATAGTGATTGCTGACCCATACGGCGTTTAAAAGGTAATCATTTGAACACTTCAAGTTCATTTTTGCAAATCGATGACTACTTCATCTCCAAGGTACGCCTTCCCGATGTCAGCCAGCCACTTCGATCGCCGTTTTGCGGGCCTTCAGCGCTTCCATGATCGCGATCTCGGCCTCCATCAGAGCATAGGCTGCAACGATGATGGCGTCGACGGCTTGGCTCTCTCTTTTGTCGGCATGCTTTTCTAACTTTTCAATCTCCTGATCCGTCTTCCACTCTTCGTACT
>VFJU01000545.1 GCA_009885905.1 Verrucomicrobiota bacterium | reverse complement strand
GCCGGGGTGTTCGTACCAAGCGATACAAGTGGTCATATCCCTGACGACAAGTGGGCGCTAACCTTCAGCATTAACGTCACTGGCAGTTATTTTGTTGCAGACGAGGCTTACAAGACTTGGAAGGAACAAGGATTGCGGGGTAACTTAGTGCTAACAACTAGTGCCAATGCTGCGGTGGCTAAAAAAGGTTCGGTGGCTTACGATGTTTCCAAAGCCGCCGGAAACCATTTGGTCCGTGAGCTCGCCATCGAACTGGCACCCTTGGTGCGGGTGAATGGTGTTGCGCCTGCGACGGTGGTGCAGGGATCAGCCATGTTTCCAAGAGATCGCGTGATCGGATCTCTTGCAAAATACGACATCCCTTACACAGACGACGAGGCAACGGAATCTTTGGTGACGAAACTCGCACAATTTTATGCGGACCGCACACTAACCAAGAGTCCAATCACGCCTGCGGATCAAGCGGAAGCTTATTTCCTACTAGTCTCCAAGCGTCTCAGTAAAACCACTGGCCAGATCGTCACCGTGGACGGTGGTCTGCACGAAGCATTCCTGCGGTAAGCCGCTGGGCGAATAAGAACCCGCGGCGTGGTAGAGAAGTTGAGTTTTGAACTATCAGTTAGAATTACTTGAAAACTGCCAACACCGCGCGGTGGTCTGAAGCTTTATCCCACTCAATATCGTCGATAATTTTGGACGCGTCTTGATCTACCTCGTTGAGAATCGCGTGGCTCACCATGACGAAGTCGATTCGTGAGTAGATGTCATTTAGTGCCCAGTGGTGAGTCCAAGTCTCGTTGTTAGAGTCCTTGACGGTCAGCGCAGTGAGGTAGCCTGGATCTTTATAGGTTCCCGTGATCGTCTTGATTGCGGGGGTGCTTCGTGTGTCATTGAAATCACCGTAAGCGATGATTCTTGCTTCGGAATCGGTCGCGAAGATTGAGTTGATGTGTTTGCGGAGCAGAAGAGCTTCGTTGAAGCGGATGGCTTCTTGATCGCCCTGTTCACTGTCGCGCTTGGACTTGAGATGGACACCGAGAAAATGATAAGATTTTCCGTGCGCAGCGATGGTTGCATCCAAGATGCCACGATTGATAGAGAACGTATTGCCCGCAAGTTGGTATTCCAATTGGGCAGGCTTTGCGGTGGAGGCAATAGGAAAGCGGGACAATATTCCGAGATGACGAGTTGGGTCTGATCCACCCGTGTGATGAGAGTGGGGAAGATCAAGTCCGGCGGCTTTTAGTTTTTGTTGGATTTCTGATAGATCGCTGGCTTCACCGATTTCGCAGAGTCCGATAACATCAGGAGTATGTTTAGTGAGAATTTTGATAACAGCCTCTTTTTCGCTATCTGGTTTTGGTGCACCTTTGAGATTTTTACGGTTAACGTAGCGATCCATCGTCAGCCAGTTCTCGACATTATACGTGATGAAACGAAGTCCCTCACTGGATTGTATTTCTGTGGCCTGCGCCGAATGAGGTGCAATCGTTGATACAGGCTTGGCTTGAACTGCCGGAACGGTAGCCAGTGGAGCGGGCGGGGGAGTAGCGATCTTCTCCGAGCTTGTCCGAGTGACGCCCGGCGTGTCCCAGTCCGGTGTGCCGCTTTCTTTCTTGCAGGCGGTGCCCGCAAGCAAAACGGATGCAAAGATGACCCCGCTAAAAATTCTGCGAGAAATGGAATTTAACGAATTGGCTAAGGCGAGAGACGATCGAAAAATCATGAATCCCGAGGCTCTTTTCCTGTAACTTCTTTCACGCGGGTCTCCGTTTCGGAGCGAGTAATCTCGTGCTCAAAATCATCACGAGCCTTTTTGAACTCGCCCATACTCTTGCCGATCCCACGAGCAAGCTCAGGCAATTTTTTCGCTCCGAAGAGCAACAGGACCACGACGAAGATCATGATCATTTCAGGCATTCCTATAGGTCCCATAATTTTAGTTTGGTTGGTTCAAGAGACAATACCCTCGAACGATCTGCTTGCAACGCATTTACCTTGAGATGTATGAAGATATTTCATTCGACTGGCTGAAAGATCGATCAGCGACAGACTGGGCATGTGTTGATGGAGGTGAAAAAGTCGTGGCCTTTGTTGTCGACGAGGATGAACGCGGGGAAGTTTTCCACGGTGATTTTCCATACCGCTTCCATTCCAAGTTCCGGAAAATCGATGATTTCTTGCGAGCGGATATGGTCTTGGGCGAGCAATGCCGCAGGGCCACCCGCTGATCCAAGGTAGAATCCGCCATATTTCTGGCAGGCATCCGTCACTTGTTTCGAACGATTTCCCTTGGCCAGCATGACCATCGAGCCGCCGTGGGATTGGAAAAGATCGACGTAACCATCCATACGACCCGCGGTGGTGGGGCCGAACGAGCCGGATGGTAATCCTACGGGTGTCTTGGCGGGACCTGCATAATAAACCGGATATTTACGGAAATATTCTGGTAGCTCTCCAGTCTCCTCTAGGATTTCTTTTAGTTTCGCGTGAGCGCTGTCTCTGGCGACGATGATGGTCCCTGTGAGAGCCAACGCCGTGGTGACCGGATACTTGGCGAGCGTTTTGAGCGTCTCCTCCATTCCGAGATCGAGGTCGACCGCGACGCCTTTGAATTTCCAACCACGATATTTTTCCGGAATAAACCGGCCTGGATTTTTTTCGAGCTTCTCGAGAAAAATTCCGTCCTTGGTGATCTTCGCCTTCGCTTGGCGGTCTGCTGAACAGGAGACGCCGACGCCGACGGGGCAAGATGCACCATGTCTTGGCAGGCGGATGACTCGCACATCGAGAGCGAAATATTTTCCTCCGAACTGAGCACCAATCCCGATAGATTGCGCCATTTCTAGCAGTTCATCTTCAAGCTTCACGTCACGGAATGCTTGGCCGTGCTCATTGCCAGTGGTCGGCAGCGTATCATAGTAGCGTGTGGAAGCCATTTTTACCGTCTTCAAGCATGTTTCAGCGGAGGTCCCGCCGATGACAAAGACGAGGTGATAGGGTGGGCATGCTGAAGTGCCAAGATGGATCATCCGTTCGCGACAAAATTCTCTCAATCGTTTGTGATTGAGGAGAGCTTTAGTCTCCTGATAGAGAAATGTTTTATTGGCGGATCCTCCACCCTTGCTGATAAATAAAAACTGATAGGAAATGCCTTCGGTAGAGTAGAGATCAATCTGTGCGGGCAAGTTGGTTTGGGTGTTAACCTCATCAAACATCGTGAGCGGAGCAGTTTGAGAGTAACGCAGATTTTCTTGAATGTAGGTCTGATAGATTCCCTTTGATAGAAATTCGGCATCATCGCAGCCCGTCCACACTTGTTGGCCTTTTTTTCCTATGATGGTGGCCGTGCCAGTGTCTTGGCAAAATGGCAGTATCCCATGTGACGCGATTTCGGCGTTTTTGAGCAGCATCAGCGCGACGGCGCGGTCGTTGTCAGAAGCTGCGGGATCGTCGAGTATCGCTGCGACTTGGGCGAGATGCGATGCGCGAAGCGTGAAGTTGATGCCTTTGATAGCCTCTGATGCCAATAAACTGAGCGCTTCCGGGGCGATTTTCAGTACCGGCTTACCTTCGAATTCTGAGATCGAAACGTGATCTGTGCTGATCAACTCGTATTCCGTAGCGTCAGGGCCTAGGGGAAAAGGATCTTGATAGAAAAATGGTTTATCAGACATGGTGTATAACTTCTTTTAAGCGTGACTGAATGGCGGTGCAAACCGTTTCGTAATTCCCATCAATCGTAGCTCCATGCACCGCAAAGTCGGAGTGCTACCCCTCGAAGGCGATTTCCAATTCACGTGCGATAAGTTGCAAGCGCAGATCGAATGTCCACAGTGGGATTTGACCAAGGATAGACGAAGCGAGAATTCGTGCATCGTTCCATTGAATCCCGCGTCCCCAGAGTTTGCGAGATTCCACCATTTGGCGGGTTTCCGAGAAACTCGCCAGCGGAGGGCGGCTCAACTGCGAGAGGTCAAAAATGGTTTGCTGGCGATTTTTCAAGGTTCCCATTGTAAGTTCCCCGACCACAATCGGGTGGCTCCAGACCTCGCCGTCCTCGAGCATGGCCGCGAGTAGAGCGTTTCGCTGGCGGAAATGCCTCACCCAAACGCAAGTATCGACAAGAACGGGTTTCATTTTTCTTCGGCGACCTTGGTGTTCGAGTTCGTGGAATCAGAGTGGTAGCTCACCCGCGAATCTCGGGGGGCAATGTCAAAGTCAGGCATGCTCCCGCCCAAAGCGGCCAGCCTTTTGGCAGCCATTCTTTTAACGTAGGCATCCAAAACGAAGTTCAAAAGCTTTGACTTTTCATCGATTCCGCTAAAATTCGAGGCGGATGCGAGTAAATCGTCATCAAGTGTTACGGTTGTTCTCATGCATCAAAAGATGCACTCAATGATACGAATTGCAAGCTTTTTTATTTAAATCTTCAAAATTCAAACTTTTCAAGGCTTGCCCGACCAATCTCTGCGGGATAGATGCCGTCCGTCATGGAAAAGAAACCGGTAGTGCTGATTATTCGCGATGGGTGGGGTGTGAATCCTGGGGGGAAACAATCCGCCACCAAAGACGGCAACGCGACATTGCTTGCGAAGACCCCCTTTCACGAGGTGATGTTCGCCAAGTATCCAAAAGGATTTCTCAGCGCCTCCGGCCTGGATGTGGGATTGCCCCCGGGGCAAATGGGCAATTCAGAGGTTGGACACCTCAACCTCGGGGCGGGGCGGGTGGTTTACCAAGATCTAACCCGCATCAACAAAGCCATCGAAGAGGGGACCCTCGCGACCAATACCGTTTTCGTGGACGCACTAGAAAAGGCCAAGACAAGCCGCTTGCATTTCATCGGTCTCGTTTCAGACGGCGGCGTCCACAG
>VFJU01000258.1 GCA_009885905.1 Verrucomicrobiota bacterium | reverse complement strand
CGCATTACTTGGCATCGGAGCATTATGGTTTCACCCGCAAGTGATTTTAGCTTTAAGCCCATGGGAGGGTATCTCGTTTCTGTTTCGCGAATGGCGGCATGCGTTTCCTTTATTGGCAGCCGTATTCCTTGCCGTTACCGGTGGTGAAGCACTATATGCCGATCTCGGGCATTTTGGTACTAGGCCGATCCGAGTGGGATGGTTCACAGTCGTATTACCTGCGCTGGTGCTGAATTATCTAGGTCAGGCGGCCCTACTCACAGCGGATCCATCCGCGATCCGCAGTCCGTTTTTCCTGCTCGCACCTCAATTTTTGCAATTGCCACTAACAATTCTAGCAACTGGTGCGGCCATCATCGCAAGCCAAGCGCTCATTTCTGGCGCATTCTCGCTAACGACGCAGGCCGTTCAACTTGGGTGCTTAACACGTGTTAGAATTCTATACACCTCGGAGCATTCTGTTGGCCAAGTGTATGTTCCAGTCGTGAATCATATTCTAGCAGCTGCGTGTATTTTATTGGTGGTGACTTTCAAAACTTCTTCAGAGCTAGCCGGTGCTTATGGTGTTGCGATTTCACTAACCATGACGATCACCTCCCTGCTGTTTTTTTCCGCAGCTCGGGTGGTATGGGGATGGTCTAGACTCAAGTCCATCATGGTCACCGCGCTTTTCTTGATGCTCGACGGAGCATTCCTTGCGGCTAACTGTTTGAAAATCTGGCCAACTGGATGGCTACCGTTAGCACTCGCTGCGATAGTGATGTCGGTCATGCTCACTTGGATTTGGGGGCGCAAACGCTTGTATTCGAGGATACTGCAGGAAGCACTACCGATCGATTTGTTGCTCAAGGAGTTGCACAAAGGCAAAATCCACCGGGTCTCTGGCACAGCAATTTATATGAGTGGGAAAGGCCTGCAAGTTCCCACGGCATTGCTACATAATTTAAAACACAATCAGGTCCTGCACGAGCGGGTGATTCTTCTTCATGTTATCACGCTCGATCAACCTAAAGTAAATCCAGGAGACGTATTAGATTACGAGGACTTGGGAGATGGAGTGCACCGTGCGACGCTAAGGTTCGGCTTTGCAGACACCCCTGATGTGCCAGAGGCTTTAAAGCTACGCATGCCGGAGAGCGCTCGTTTCCAACCCGGAAAAGCGACGTATTTCCTTGGCCGAGAAACCTACGGGATCGGTAAAAAAGCAGCATTCATCGATCACCTTCGCCTGCCACTCTTCGCCATGATGGCCCGCAACGCGTCTCCCGCGACCGCCTATTTCCAGCTTCCTCCCGGTCGCGTGGTTGAGCTTGGTGGACAAATCACTCTTTGAAAAAACGAATTTTGAATTGCGGGAGATTCTCATCTTGATACCCCGTGTCCATCCAATCCTCTCTATCCATCACCGG
>VFJU01000472.1 GCA_009885905.1 Verrucomicrobiota bacterium | reverse complement strand
ACTCATGGCTCATCATCTTGTCCGCAAAAGGTGATTCCCTGAGGCCAATCTCCCCAAGTGAACAGGCCACAGACAAAAATCTTCGTCGCATGAGTGCCAGAATCTTTGGCAAGCACGAGGCATGGGAGGGCACTCCCCGCTTGACTGGAGTTCCGGGCAGTTTGCCCGAATTCCTAACAGTCGAAGAATGATCTTTTAAAATCCACTCCTAGCTATTGGAAAAACGAAGATTTTCGATCAGCCGCAGCATCCACCACCGGAACCGCTACCACCGCAGCATCCACCCTTATCGGCAAGATCTTCGGAAGTAGGAACACGACCTAACTCGATGGTGCCACCGACGTATTTGCCGATTTCTTTTTGCAGGGTCTCTAGCTCTCGTTGGGCGGCGAGAAAATCTCGTGCGACCACGTTTTCAAATAAGGCCTCGCGAGCACTTTCAAAGTCACGGATTTCGCTGGCGCCAAGTTCGACACCCGCGTGTTGTTTTTGGTGTAAGCCCTCGCCACGTTCGTGGACGCTTTGATACTGGAGGCGGGCTGAGTCGTCACTTAGGAAGCGCTCGACGTCGGCTTGCAGCTTGATAAATAATGGATCACTGGCGATTTGGGCGCACAATTCTCTGGTTTTTACAATCACAGCGGAATCTTCGGCAAGAATGGACATGCCTGCTCAATACCCTCGAGAAGCACGACTGGCAACGGACAATTCCATGAATTTTTCGACCTGAAATCGGCAACAAAAGCGTGACAGATCGCGGTCGGGTGAGTTTGGTGGAGGGGTTCACATGGCTATCGAACCACTCAAAGACGGCATCCGCTCCAGCGTGAAGATCGACTTCTACGGCCACGTTCACAAGCGCTTCCGCGGGACTGATGCGGACAAGCGCTACGCCATGGAAGTGAGTGTGCTCAAAGAGCTCGAGGTGCGCGGTTGTGACTACGTGCCACGTTTGCTGGAGGAGCATCCGGATGAACTTTACTTCGTCTCGACCAACTGCGGCAAGCCGGCGGACCAAATATCCAAGGAGAAATCCAACCAGTTATTCGCCATCCTCGAGCGCGATTTCGGCGTCCGCCACCTCGATGCCGAGCCACGCAACATCACCTACAGCGCCAATCTCGGGTGCTTCTGCATCATCGATTTCGAGCTCGCTGAGATCCTGCCTCGCCCGCTTGGCCTGCTCACGCCAGATTTGTAAATTCAACGAACAAACCCACCGCGCCATCGTGACCGACGCCACTATTCTCCATTGGGCAGCCCTTACCCATAGCGGTTCCCGCAAGCCGCGCAACGATGACGCACTCATCGCGCTGGCCAGCGGTTCGAGCGGTTCTGAAACACTTGCCGCAACTGGCAACCGCCGCCTCGCAGACCAAGATTTCATCTTCGCGATCTCAGACGGCATGGGCAGTGGAAATGCCGGCGACATCGCCTCC
This sequence comes from Verrucomicrobiota bacterium, assembly GCA_009885905.1. GTDB lineage: Bacteria > Verrucomicrobiota > Verrucomicrobiia > Verrucomicrobiales > Akkermansiaceae > Luteolibacter. The sequence continues at coordinate 10,321 of VFJU01000472.1, read as the reverse complement.
GCAAGTATCTTGAAACAAATGGCGGAGATCGTCCCACAAACTTTTAAAGCGGCGGCAGCTGGATTTCACCCAGATTCCATCGCCCATCTCTCCGACGCCATCGGTCGCGTCCATCGCGGAATCAACGAGGTGGCCGCCGATTCCCCCGACCACTTGGGCATGGCCGCCACCCTCGCCCTCGCGTGGTTCACACCAGATAATCTCTATCTCGCCAACGTCGGCGACTCCCGCATCTACTTGTCGCGCGGCGGGGTACTCGAGCAAATCAGCCAAGACCACACCGTCGCGTGGCGCCAATGGAAACGCGGTGAAATCAGTGAGACCGAACACCGCGCTCATCCGCGCCGCGCTGCCCTGTACGAAATTGTCGGCGGCGGGCAACCCCACGTAAATCCTTACTTAGCAGCGATCGAAATCCTCCCCGGTGATTGCCTCATGATCTGCTCCGACGGTGTCACCGACGGACTATGGGAGCGCCACATCGGCGATGCATTGGCCACCTGTCAGGGTGATCCTGCCACCACCGCCCAACGACTTTTAAAACGCGCTATCGACAACTCCGGATTCGACGATACAAGCCTCATCGTCATTGCGGTGACCGCCCCATAAAAAGGCGGAAATCAAGATCGACAAAAAGAAGTTAATTGGCACGCACAATGCTACTTTTGTATGCGTCATTGAACTTTGGCAGGTTTAGGCATGCCTAGACTTCATCAAGACCCTAAAACAAACTAGACTAACCACTTCACACTAAAATATTATGGCCAAATACAAATTGGAATACATCTGGCTCGACGGGTACACGCCCGTGCCAAATCTCCGCAGCAAAACCCAAGTCAAGGAATTCGCTAGCTTCCCAAATCTCGAGCAATTGCCGATGTGGGGCTTCGACGGCAGCTCGACCCAGCAAGCGGAAGGCCGCAGCTCGGATTGCATGCTTAAGCCTGTCGCAGTGTTTCCAGACAGCACTCGCAAAAATGGCGCATTGGTGATGTGCGAGGTGATGATGCCAGACGGCACCACCCCTCACCCATCAAATGGACGCGCTGCTATCCTCGACGACCCAGGTGCATGGTTTGGCTTTGAGCAGGAATATTTTCTCTATCAGGATGGACGTCCACTTGGATTTCCAGCAGATGGCTTCCCTGCACCTCAGGGTCCATACTATTGCGGAGTCGGTTACAAAGCGGTCGGCGACATCGCCCGACAGATCGTCGAAGAACACCTTGATCTCTGTCTTGATGCTGGAATCAATCATGAAGGCATCAACGCCGAGGTCGCCAAGGGTCAGTGGGAATTCCAAATCTTCGGCAAAGGATCAAAGCGTTGCGCCGATGAAATCTGGGTGGCTCGCTACATCCTCAACCGTCTTTGCGAAAAATATGGCATCGACGTGGAATACCACTGCAAACCGCTCAAGGGCGACTGGAATGGCTCCGGTATGCACGCGAATTTCTCCACCGAGTATCTACGCGAAAAGGGTGGCAAAGCCTATTTCGAAGCACTCATGGCGGCCTTCGGCGAACATTGCGAAGAACACATCGCTGTCTACGGTCCAGACAACCACTTGCGTCTCACCGGACTGCATGAGACACAATCCATCGACAAGTTCTCCTACGGCGTCGCAGACCGCGGTGCCTCGGTCCGTGTGCCACACAGCTTCGTCAAGGATAACAAGTATCAAGGCTATCTCGAGGACCGTCGTCCGAATTCACAAGGTGATCCCTATCAGATCGCGTCGCGCATTCTCAAGACAATCTCTCTGGTGCCTAAGCCATAAGTTAGATTCATAAACGATTCATTCAAGATCCGCTTTCCTCGCCGAGGGAGGCGGATTTTTTGTTAGTATTCCCCCACAATATTTTCTTTCAGGCACTCTGCGGGCAAAACTCAAATGAATGAAATTTGACGACCTACAGCCGACGTATTCGGAAAATGAACCATGAATTTACAACGGTGGAGTCCAATCCCTCACGTTCCGTCTTGAATGCGGGGTTGATACATCCAATGCTGCATCCATGCCTGCTCGCCAAGCTGCCCTCGAACTTGCCCGCCAGCTGACGGCGGCTGGGTATGAGGCTTTATTTGCCGGAGGCTGCGTCCGCGACCGCCTGCTCGGACTCGTTCCCAAAGATTACGACATCGCCACCTCCGCAACACCGGCAGAGGTGCAAAAGCTATTTCCCGGTGCAAACGAGGTCGGCGCACACTTCGGGGTGGCCATCGCCAAACACGCCGGTCACCACATCGAGATCGCCACGTTCCGCACGGATGGCAGTTACAAGGACGGGCGGCGGCCAGACACGGTGACTTTCTCGACCCCCGAGCTGGATGCCCAACGCCGAGATTTCACCATCAACGGGCTTTTTGAAAACCCAGAAACCGGCGAGGTGATCGACTACGTGGGAGGTCTTGCCGATCTTGGCGCCAGACTGCTACGCGCCATCGGGGACCCCGTTGCACGCTTCACCGAAGATGGCTTAAGACTTCTCAGAGCCGTAAGATTTTCAGCGACGTTAGGGTTTAAAATCGAACCGCAGACATTCATTGCGATTCAAAGCTGCGCAGATATGCTCGAACGCATCTCACCGGAACGCATCCGCGATGAGTTTTCAAAAATTCTCATCTCACCCAATCGCCGTGCGGGAGTTGAATTACTGATAGAATCGAGTCTGATGGTACACATCGTTCCCGAGTTTTTAAAAACGATTGGCTGCGAGCAACCACCCGAATGGCATCCTGAGGGCGATGTCTACACCCATACTTGTATCATGTTAGAATTACTGGCTGATGATGCTTCGTTAGATCTCTGCCTCGCCGTCTTGCTCCACGACATCGCCAAGCCACCATGCCAGACCTATGACGCCACCGCTGGACGAATCCGCTTCAATGGCCATGACACGCTAGGCGCTGAAATGGCCGGAGCGATCTTGCGCAGACTTCGCTACTCTAACGAAACCATTGCCTCGGTCGTCACGATGGTGGCGCGACACATGCAGTTCATGAACGTCAAACAGATGCGGACCGCGAAGCTCAAGCGCTTCATGGCCGAGCCAACTTTTGAGCGGGAAATGGAGCTTCATCGTGTCGATTGTGGTTCTTCGAATGGGTTCACCGACAACTACGAATTCCTTCTTGCAAAGGGCGAGGAGTTCGCAGCAGAACCATTGATTCCACCGCCATTGGTGACGGGGCGCGACCTGCTCACACTCGGTCTGAGCCCAGGCCCACGCTTCAAGGAAATTCTTGAAGCCTTGCAAACAGAACAACTTGAAGGACGTATCCTTGCCCGCGAGCCAGCTCTGGTTTATTTAAAGGAACTCGCCACGAGACCTCCAGAGTCCACTGCGAAAAAACACCACGGATCGCCACCACCTTTTCACTCATGAATTCCACCATCCCCGTCGAACACTCTGATCCGATCAACGCGGCTATCCTAGCGATTTCCGAAGATCTAATCGCTGGTTTTCAGCGATATCCATTTCAACAGATTGCCGAGAAATCCGGACAACCACTCGCCACGGTGCTGGAGCGCATCAGCGCCATGGTCACGGCGGGCGTCGTCCGGAGAGTCCGCCAAACACTCCTCTCGACCAAGCTTGCACACGGCGCGCTGGTCGCTTGGAAAGTGCCGGAAGAAAAACTCAACGCGGCATTTGATTTCATGTCCAAGGAAGATCCCTTTTCTGGTCACGTCGTCATCCGCTCGACTGACAGCGTGGTCTCTGGATCAAGTTACCGTTTGTGGACGACGCTAAAAGTTCCCGTCGGCGAATCGTTAGATTTTCACGCCACCACCCTGCTCCGTCTAACCGGTGCCACTGAATACCTACTCATGCCAGCGAACGGTGTCTTCGCACTCGGCGTAGGACATGTACGCCGAAAAACTCTTGAACCCGGCGACAAGGCAGACGATCCCGCGTTAATGATGACGACCACCGCCGTAGATCTTAACCCCGAGGAATGGGCGGTCCTACTCGCTCTGAAGGAGGAACTCACTCTTGATGAAATTTGCGAGTCGCCGTGGGTGAACCGAGCAGTCATCGCTGGCGTTTCGTTAGATCGCTTTTGTGAAGTCGCCGAGAATCTCAACCAAAAGAAAGTGATCGGGCGCTTTTCCACCTTTCTCGAGCACGTCAAGCCATCCGCCAGCGGCGAGCGAGTCACCCGCTTCAACGGACTTTTTCACTGGGCCGTCCCCGCAGGCCGCGAGGTGGAGGCGGGCGGAGAGGTTGGTCGCCATTTCTGCATGACCCACGCCTACTGGCGCGAGGGCGGACCTCAGTTTGGGAACGTCAATATCATGGGAGTGATGCACGGAACCGAAAAATCACGTGTCCTCGAACACAAGGCCGCCATCGACCGCCATCTCGCATCCGCCGGAATTCCTGTGTCCTACACCAACGTATTCTGGGGGGGGCGCTCAGAAATCAAGCCCTCTGAAATTTCACCGAAAATTTACCACGAATGGCATGAACGACACGCAAGCTAGTTTTCTTAACCAAGCGTTGTGTGACCAAATCGTCACACGCGATGTGTTCTTTTCGGGTTAGTTAAGTTCCTAACTCTCATCGAAATGCAAAAAGTTCTGATTATTGAGGATGAGCGCGATATCGCTGATTTGATCGGCTTCAACCTTTTAAGGGCTGGCTACGAGATCTTTAAAGCACACGATGGAATCGAAGGCACAGAAGTTGCGTTACGGGAGTGTCCAGATTTAATTTTGCTAGATCTCATGCTACCCGGCCGAGATGGATACGCCGTTTTCCGCGAACTTCGTCGTGACCCCCGCACCGCCAACACCCCGGTGATCATGCTCACCGCACGGGCACAGACCGAGGACCGCATCCAAGGCTTGGAGGCCGGTGCAGACGATTATCTCACCAAGCCGTTCAGCCCAAAAGAACTCATGCTCCGAGTGCAAGCCATCCTCAAACGGTCGGAAATGTCACCCGGAGTCGTCCATTTCACCCACGGACCTTTTCGCTTTGATAAGAATGCCCTTAAATTCTATCTGGACAATGAGCCAACTGACCTCACCGCCACCGAGTTCAAGTTGATGCTCTTCCTGTGCGAACGAGCAGGGAAAACCCACGACCGCAACGATTTACTCCGCACCGTATGGGGCTACAGCGACACGACCCACAGCCGGACTCTCGACACCCACATGAAACGCCTCCGACAAAAGCTAGGCACACACGGTTCGTGGGTTGAAACCATTCGCGGCATCGGCTATTCCATTGTGAAAGCCGAAGCATGACCCCAGTAATTGAAATAATCGCCACATTTGCCGTTATCGCGGCACTGACCGCACTCGCCATCACTCTCTACCGCAACCGTGGCACTCGCAAGCAATCTGAAGCAGAAGTTAATGCCTGGAAACTCCGTCTCGAACAAGACCTACAAAAAGCCAAAGAGGAACGTCACAACCTTCTCGACGCTCTGGGCGACGCGTTCTTACTCGTCGACTCCGCCGCGAACATTCAATTCGCCAATGAAGCCGCTCGTTCACTTTTCGGTGCGAGGGAATTGGTCAACCGCCCCATCCGCGAGACCCTTCTCGACCCGCGCCTTGCAGAGGCCTTGTTGCGCTGCCTCGAAACAGGCGAACCCGTGCAGTCCCGCGTCGTTCTACCACAGCAAACTTCTCTCCGCGGCGATCAGGAAAACCGCGGTGTCAACGCATGGATTATCGATGCCGCACAACTCGCCAATCCTAGCGATGGAAATTCTATCACCCGTGTCATCATTCGCGACGTGACCGCTGAACATCAAATCGAACAAGTCCGCAAAGACTTCGTCGCAAACGCCTCGCACGAACTGCGGACGCCGCTTGCTATCATCAACGGTTATTTAGAAAATCTGTTAGATGATGATATGCTCACCGAGCCAAATGTGGCACGCCACTTCCTCACCATCATGCGCAAGCACGCCGACCGCATCTCTCACATCGTGGAGGATATGCTCGTCATCTCGCGCCTCGAATCAGGCGAAGCAAACACACTCAAGATCGAACCGTTCCGCTTCAGATCATGCATCAAAGACGTGATCGAACGACTCGAGTCGGTCATCCGCACCCAGAATGCGGATGTCGTTGTGATCATGAAAAACCCAGAACTGATCGTAAAAGGCGACCGTTTCTATTGGACACAGGTGCTTTTCAATCTCGTGGAAAATGCTCTGAAACAAAATCCGCACCCAGACCTCCGCATCGAAATCGGTTGCGAAAATGATGACGATTCAACTCACATTTGGGTCACTGACAACGGTGTCGGTATCCCAAGCGCAGATTTGACGCACATTTTCCGTCGGTTTTTCAGGGTCGAAAAACACCACTCACAACAGGAAATCAAAGGCACGGGCCTCGGGCTTTCTATCGTGAAACGCGCAGTCGAAGCGCACGGCGGCACCATCCAAGTGTCCTCCACCCCTGGCAGCGAGACCAAGTTTTCTATCAAGCTACCGCTCACGCCCAACTGAAGATTCTGTCACTCTGACTCTTCTGATATCTTCGGCTTTCTATCAACCGATACCCGAGTCTTCGCCCACTCGTCGCCAAGTCGCAATCCGCGATCCACTCCACCCTCACGACTTAGCAAGATGTAGACCTCAAGCAGTGCAAAAAACGGAATCAAGAGAATACCATTTCGAATCAATGAAACCTTCCAATTCCTAACAAGAGATACACCTTCTTGTGTTGTGACATTAAGCTCCATCGCTTTTTTACCTACGCTCTGGCCATCAAGAAAAGGCAATGAATCGCGAGTCACAAAATAGCCAAGCCCCGCAAGATAGGCTAGGCGCAAAGCAAACCCGGGCAGTAACCAACTCAAGCCGATCGTAACACCAAGCCCGACGAGCAAATCAATCATCGCCGCCACCATTCGCGGATTGAATGGGGCGAAATCTTCCGCTTGCAAATCTTCATCTTCCAGCTGCGGATCACTTTTCCCAGCCTTCAAGTGGATCTTCACCGGGCCATCGTCAAGTAGAACGGGCGATGATGAAACGTGCGGCAACCCACCCACAGGTGATGGGGGTGCAAACGACTTTTTTGACAAATCAGGAGGCGGAATCACGTATTTTTTCGTCGCTTCCACTTCAATTTTATCTTCTGAGTCGGGTTGCTGTTCCATGAATTTGAAACTACAGATAACAGCACGTAGCAAAACGTCGAGGTGGATTCTTATGGATTGCAGCGGAGCAACATTACCACTATCAGACCTCAAACTAAAACTTCACCTTTCGCATTACCCCATGACTGCACGAAAAACGATTCAAAGAAGCTCTGCGATTTTCACCGCATGCTTCATCGCCACTCAACCCATCCGCGCAGAAGAGACAAGCGCCACCCATAAATACGCTAACACCGTGTCGGCATTCGCTCAAGCGCCCAAGCCCGCACCGGGTGGGATTTTACTAGTCGGAAGCAGCATTTTCTTTAAGTGGAAAAGCTACGCACAAGATCTCGCGCCTTTACCAATCACCAACCGTGCCTTCGGCGGTTCTCGCACATCGGATCAGTTGTTTTTCTTCAACGAAGTCGTCCCAAGCTCTTGCGCCAACCTTGTGGTCTGGTATTGCGGCAGCAACGATATCAATGGGAAAAAAACTCCGGAATTTATCGTAGAAAACACCAAGCGATGGACCACTCAAACACAGTCAGTTCTACCTAATGCTCATATCCTGTTAGTCTCCGTGATCCGCGCTCCTCAAAAACGTAAGTCAAACTTTTTGCTGCAGGTCGATGAAGTGAACAAGCAACTTCTTGAATTAACCACATCAATGAAAAACCTAACATATGCTGATGTGAATCCGGTACTCGAGGACTCCTCCGGAAACCCTCTAGCAGCTTGCTATGTGGAGGATGATCTCCATCTCACACCGGAAGGATATCGTCGCATGACATCGGTATTACTTCCCTTGATGACTCAGGAATGGAAATTGGCGAGCATACCTAGGCCGATCGGCACGCCGTAAGCTGAGCAGAAACGGTCTAATAAAACCCACGACCACTGTTCTTGCGCTTTTCTCATCCACGACCACACTCATTAAGTCATGCCGCTGCTCGACGTCCGTAATCTCACCACCCGCTTCCACACCAGAAACGGCATCGTTCACGCCGTTGAGGACGTATCATTCTCGGTCTCTCCTGGAGAAACACTCGGCATCGTCGGCGAGTCAGGATCGGGAAAATCCGTCACTTGTTACTCATTACTCGGCTTGATCCCTCAGCCACCGGGACGCATCCACAACGGCCAAGCTATTTTCGACGGCTTGGATCTGCTGAAAATTTCCGAGAACCAACTGCAAAAAATTCGCGGAAAGCGCATATCGATGATTTTTCAAGATCCGATGACATCGCTTAATCCATTCATGAAGATCAGCGCGCAAATCACCGAACCGCTCGCACTTCACGAAAACTGCTACGGCAAGGAAGCACTCCACCGCGCTATCGACGCTCTAGCAGAAGTCGGGATTCCAGAACCTGAAAAACGCATTCACTCATATCCCCACGAATTCTCCGGTGGCATGCGCCAGCGCGTGATGATTGCCATGGCACTTATTACACGACCCGAGTTGCTGATTTGTGACGAACCCACCACAGCTCTCGACGTGACGGTACAAAAGCAAGTACTTGACCTCATACGCGACCGACAAAATCAGTTAGGAACCGCAGTGATTTTCATTACTCACGATCTCGCGGTGGTTTCTGAAATGTGCGACCACATCAACGTGATGTACGCCGGTCGGATTATTGAAAGCGCCGAAAAATCAGAACTATTTGGTCAACCACTGCATGCTTACACACGCTCGCTGTTGAAATCGATCCCCGCACTGCACCCGAAAGGCGAGCGCCTCTATACAATACCCGGCCTACCCCCGGACCTCTCTCAGCCAACCGTAGGGTGCTCATTTCGTCCGCGAAATATCATCGGAAAACCCGATATCTGCCTTACCGATAAATCTCCAACGCTCGACGAAATTCTGCCCGGTCACTTCGCTCAAAATTGCCCAGGATGTTTGACGAGTCACTGACTCAACGTGATTTCTAACACATTATCACGAAGCCTCCCGCGCCAACGCTTCGGCCTCCTCCTCTTGCGAGTGAATCTGCAGCGTTACATGAACCCCCTCCCTCTCTGCAGCAGCCTTCAACACGCTGCGAATGGCAGAGGCGGTAAATCCATTCCTGCCGATCAACATCGCCACGTCCTGCTTTGCCAGCACCAGTTTGAAGCGTAGCCTGTTAGGCCCTAATTCCGCCACCTTGAGCTGTGCATGAGTTGGCTCATCGATCAAATTGACTGTCACGTATTGCAGAAAATTCTTCAATCGATCCGTCGCTGCTTGCATGGTGACATCAAGATGGTACCTCCCCGCTAAATTCGCAAGCCAAGGTTATGGAGATGAATGCAAATTCAAATGTCGTAAACGCCTTTGACTGCCTCTAGGTCCTGGATTCTACCAAGCATCCAATTCCGTAAGATTTAACGGCAAGGTAAAATCTAACTTTATCCGCTTGATTAACTCATCAAGCACTCGGCACCCCTTTGCCGTAGAAGCTAATTTTTTTGAAAATTTCACTTGATGCATCCTTCGGATTCCTATTTGTTCTAAGGAACACTGTTCAAAAAGATGACCTCAGACCTTACCCATCGCCAACAAGAAATTCTCGATTACCTGCGTAAATCGCAGCGCCAAACGGGAATCATGCCATCCACTCGGGAAATCCAACATTTTTTTGGGTTCGCAAGCCAAACCGCTGCCATGAGTCACCTGCGGGCGCTCGAACGCAAAGGTGTCATCCAACGACTTCCTGGAAAAGCACGTGCCGTAATTTTTCCTGACGAACTCGACCGTGGAGAAATTATTGACGTTCCCATCTACGGAATGATCGCTGCGGGCATGTCTCAAGACGTCGAACAGGAGCGCCAAGGTTGTCTCTCCATCGACGTCACCGCACTTGGTATTCCAAGAAATTCAAAAGCCTTCGCTCTCAAAGTTCGTGGAAATTCAATGATTGATGCACACATTTGTAACGGGGACACGGTGATTCTCGAATTTCGTGAACCGCGTAAAGGCGATATCGTGGCGGCATTGATCGATGGAGAAACTACTCTAAAACGTTACCTAATCGAAAACGGTAAGCCATTCTTACGGGCAGAAAACTCGGATTTTCCCGATTTGATCCCAGCACAAGAATTGATCATCCAAGGCGTCCTCATCGCCCTGATGCGAAAAGCAGCGTGATCTTAAATGGCGATAATCTTGTTAAGATTTCTGAAGGATTGACGAGCTCGTGGTTTTACATAGGTTT
>VFJU01000224.1 GCA_009885905.1 Verrucomicrobiota bacterium | reverse complement strand
TTCGCCTGCGGGTTTGATTCAAATGTTTGCAGATGCCGAGGCGGCGTTTGCGGCGAAGGACTACCTCACGGCGGTTGCGAAAATCCAAGGACTGCTGGAGGGTCTGGGCGCTAACAAAGAGGCACCGCTTGAAATGCTCTATTTTAATATCGGGCTAGGAAATTTGCTCGGTGAAAAGGCACCGGAAGCTGAGGCCGGTTTTTTGGATTATTTGAAGCGTTATCCTAAGGGCGAGTACGCCAGTCGCAGCTACCTTGGGATTGGACGGGCTTGCATCGATCAGGACACGCTGGAGTCGAAAGAGCGGGCCATCGAGGCGCTCAAGGCTGCCGCGCAAGACCCCAAGTTCCGCTCAGAAGCTGGTCTTTGGCTAGGCCAAGTCTACACGGATCTGGGCAAGCGGGACGAGGCGCTCACGGTTTTCAAGAGTTTGATGGGTTCGGACATTCGCTCGCCTCAGCAAACCACCGCTGCGGTTGAAGTCATCGCGTTGCTTGCTGACACCGGTAAGTTGGAGGATCTGATCATGTATCTTGATCGGTTGAGCAACCAAGCTGGCATCCGCGACGCCCTCGCGTGGTACGCCAACCAAGTGATCGTGCGGGGCGACGAGTTGGTAGGCTTGCAATCTTACGAGTCGGCTTTGGCGATTTACCGTTCGGTGCCGCCACGAAGCCAGATTTTACAGATTCAAAAAACGGCGCTGGAATCGCAGCGTAAAGACTTGAAGCTTCTCGAAGCTCGCGTTGAGCTGGAAAAAACGAAACCGCTGGGTCAGAGATCTTCTGCCTCCGAGTTAGTGGGCAGCCTCAAGCCCGCCATCGAGTTGGCGGAGAAAGCACTCGCCGCCGTCGAGGAGAAAACCGATTTGGATGCGGCGCTGCTGATGCGTCGCGGGCGTTGTTTATTCTACCTCGAACGGCACGAGGAAGCGCTGGTGTGCTTCCGAGCGCTCCGCAACAAATACTCGACCTCTTCGGAAGCCAAGGCCGCGGCTTACGCGGAAATCGTGATCCTCAACAAGCTCAAGAACATCTCCGAACTCAAGGTCCTCTGCGACGCTTACACGAGGAAATACCCCGACGCCGAGAACGCCGAGCAGGTCGCGACGCTCGCGGGCGAGGTACTTGTCCAAAGCGGAAATTGGCCAGCGGTCGGTAATTTTTATCGCGACCTCGAGAGCCGATTCCCTAAATCCGAGAGCCTCGACCGCTACACGTTCTACCAAGGGGTGGCGATCTTCCAAGATGGCAATTTCAAAGAGGCGGTGCCGATTTTCAACAAGTTCATGAAGACCTTCCCAAACAGTCCGCTCATTGAAAACGCGCTCTATTATGTGGCGATGTCGAATTTCTTGACGAACGAGTACAAGAAAACCCTCGCCTCCTGCAAAGAATACCTCAGCCAATTCCCAGACGGT
>VFJU01000474.1 GCA_009885905.1 Verrucomicrobiota bacterium | reverse complement strand
TCACCGCCACCAACACCGGCGGTTCCACGCCCGCCTCCGTGAGCATCGCGGTGGTCTCCCCATACGCCGCATGGGCCGCCCAATACGGGCTCGTTCAGGGTCCTGAAGGAGACGACGATGGCGATGGAAACTCGAATTACTTCGAATTCGTCGCCGGTCTCGTGCCCACGAATGCCGGTTCCGTGTTTAAAACTACGATTTCTTCCGTACCCGGTCAGCCGAGTCAGAGGGCCATCGTCTTCAGTCCGATCATCAGCGGCCGCAACTACTCGGTTAAAAGCAGCGAGTCCCTGCAGCCGGCAACTTGGATTCCACTCAGCGGCGCGATTTCGAGCGATGCAGGCAACGAGCGCACCGTCATCGACACCGCAGCCAACGAGGCGAGGAAATTCTACGTGGTCGAGATCAGCATCCCTTGAGCCTCACACCTTGCTAGAGGCTTGGGCGATTTAAAACAAGGTCCCGGTGTCCCTTTTTGGTCGATGCCGTGGTGAATACATATGAAGTCACAATTGCATCGGGAAATCCGCCGGCCCTTACCAGCTTCGAGCTGTGAATTCAAAAGCCAATCGCGCAATCAATCCATGACACACTCAGCAAATGGCTCCCGTGCTTTCGGGGCTGGCTTAGGAACCCCGAGAACTTCATGGAAGTCTGGTTTCGCCTTGATCGTTACGCTCTCGTTAATGATTTTACTGACCGTGATTGCGGTGGGATTGCTCAGTATCAGTGCCGTATCGCTGCGAACTTCAGGCCAGAGTTCGGCAGTGCAACAAGCGCGCGCGAACGCACGCCTTGCCATGATGCTGGCGATCGGCGAGCTGCAAGCCCAGATGGGCCCGGACCAGCGGATCTCGGCGGACGGGGCGATTCTCGACACCGCTGCGGTGACCCATCCTCACTGGATGGGTGCGTGGAACTCTTGGAAAGCAGGTGCTGGTAAAAGCGTGGATCCGACGAGTGAACACCGCACCATCGATGGGGCTGCGAATAGCGGGATGGCCGCCACCTATGAGGCGAATCGCAAAGACCACTTCCGTTCATGGCTCGTCTCACTCTCGCCGAACGAAGCCGGCGATATCTCCACCGCCCGCAATCTCGCCCTCGACGGGATATCCTCGCCCATCAAGACCTCCACCGCGGTCCGTCTGGTGGGTAAGGGTTCTTTAGGCACCGCCAGCGATCCCAAAGATTTTGTCAACGCTCGGCTGATCCCGGTGGCTTCGAAGGCGGGCTCCTCCGTCACCGGTCGTTACGGCTGGTGGGTGGGCGATGAGAGTCAGAAAGCCCGCATCGTCGGCGACTCCTACGCCCTCAGCGAGAAATTCACCCTTGCAGACAGGATTTTCCGCCATCAAGCACCGGGTTCCACGGGCACCACCAGTGTCGATGGCATGGAGAAATTGAGCAATACCGACAAAGTGGATGGAAGTGACAACATCGATCAACGACAAATCACCCTAACGCCCTCGCTCCAGAGCCTTGCCTTTTTGACCAATGGTGGTGGGAAATCCACCCCTTCCAAGAACTTCCATACCATCACGCCATACTCCTATCAGGTGCTTTCGGACGTAAGGGAAGGCGGCCTCAAGCGCGACTTAAGTACCCTTCTCGAGCGCTCCATCTCCACGGCCGAAACCAGTGATGACTCGATGCTTTACCGCTTCGGTCAGGAATCCGTGCCTATTCAGGACCTTGCAGCATACTATCAGCTCTACCGGAGCAACGGCACGCTATACAACTCGAATGTTCTTGCCCGTGGAATACAGGTTACCGCTCCGGATCTCAGCTCCATCGTCGACTTCCGCGAGGAATACAGCAACCTCTACCGGATGCCCGTGCCGATCCGGGTTCAGTTCGAGTTGAGCCTGATCGCCAAACCCCGCCCCATCACCACACCGCCTGCTGTGCTGAATACCGACACCCACATGCTGCATGTCGGGATCACTCCCTCAGTGACACTCTGGAATCCCTACAATGTGCCTCTCATCATGAACTACAGCAGCAACCCGGCGCAGTCCGCCAGTCTGTTGCGCCTGTTCAACCTTCCGCTTTCTTTGCAATGGAGGAAGAACGGCACGGTGCTCCCCGGAAACGGAGTTTCTTTGGGCGACATCGTGGGAAATGCCAGCAGCGCATTCACGCTTTTCTTCTCAGGGAACCGCTCGATCGCGTTTCAGCCCGGTGAAGTCCGCGTGTTCTCGCTCTCGCCCAACGCCAGCATCGTCAGCTTAAAGGACCCCTCCACCTTTGATCCGAATCTGGAAGTTGTTCCCGACTATGACCCGAATCAATTCCTCAAAATGCCGCGTTCCGCGACGAAAGAGCAGTTTGAGCTGGATAAGACTCCCCCCTCGAAGGAATCCAAGAACTACCACAAGGACGGAAAAGACCACGCCCTGACTTTTAAAGCCGCAGACAAGATTTCAGTCAAGATCACTGCCGCCGATAGCAGCTCCCAGCTCAGCGAAGGCAACAACGCCTTTGAGTTCTTCATGCGCCAATCCGTGATGAGCAAGTCGAGCGAGGAAGCGATGTGTCGCCAGTATCAGCTCAGCAGCCGCATGTCTACCGACCCCGCGAAAGCGCAGGATTTCAACACCAAATTGATGGTCAAGGGTTTTCCGGGGGGGAAAGACATCGACTTTGGCACTGACATAAAGGGCAGCACCTTGATCAAAAATAGCACACAAGTTCCCGAGCGCCGCTCTGCCTTCCTCCAGTTTACCCTTGCGGCGGGTGGTGAGACAAAAGCCGGCGGCCGCCAGTTTGTAAGTCGGCCGTTCCTCCACTCCTCAGCCATCACCGGGGGCTCATTCATTGACGGTATCGAGCCCGATTCGCTCTATCAAAATGGCTGGAACTGGTCGGTGGCGGAGGCTCGCGGTGGTTTATCGACGCTCTCTCAAACGGGCAGGGATGGGAAAGGCTATTATGGTGGTGGCTATACCTCGGCGACGGGCTACACCAATGTGGTTCAGCAGGAGGTTCCCGTCGTCCCGCCCATTTCGATCGCCGCCCTCAGCCATGCCCAGCTCGGCGGATTCAGCATCGCCAGGGCGGAGCTCGGACGCAAACCGGCGGATTTCACCACCAACTTCCAAAAGACCACTGCCAGCGGTAACGGCGGACTCTTTCCCCACACGCTGCAGGCGATCGGCAACTCCTACGCCCATCCGTATTTAAGGCCGGATGAAGCCAATGGCACATGGACCCGAGAGATCCTCGCTGGAGCTGGCAAGAGCGTGGCCTTCGCAGACCATTCTTATCTCGCGAACAAGGCATTGTGGGACGACTACTTCTTCTCGTCCATCACCCCGGCTAACACCCAGATCTTCGAGAGCACTTCCACTGCATCGCAAGTCGCCGAAGGATTCTTTTTCAATCAGAAGCCTCTGCCCAACCGGCGCATGACGCCCTACCTCAAGGACTTCGACAAGGCCAAGCTAAACCAGCTCGTCACCACCGCTAACCAGGCGACCGATGGCTTTGCCGATCAGATCGCATCCCGCCTGATGGTTCAAGGTGCCTTCAACGTCAACTCCACTTCGGTGGCGGCTTGGAAGATCTTCTTTTCGAGCCTCAAGGATAAGAAAATCGCCTACCTCGGCATGAGCCGGTCCCTGACCGACAACGCGGTGAAGCTCTACACCTACCCTGACCCAGCCGCATCTAACGAAACGAAAACCGTCGGTGTGCCTGTCTCGTCATTCTCCCTGCCCAACGGCCGACCCTATCAGGGAAGTCCGACTGATGCGGCGGAAGGCAGCCAATGGGCGGACTGGCGGCAACTCACCGACAATGAGATCAACGAGCTTGCCACCGCGATGGTCAAGCAGGTCAAGCTCCGCGGCCCCTTCCTCTCGCTCTCCGAGTTCGTCAACCGCCGTCTCGATTCCAGCAAGAGGGACCTTTCGCTCAAGGGCGCCCTCCAAGCCGCCCTCGACGACCCTGCGGTTTCGATCAACTCTGGATTTCGCAGTGCCGACCGCCAGATCAGTTCCAGCGATACCGCCGGGATGAATCCCGCCTTCCGGGAGGCTCTTGAAGGTCCTATCGCCTATGGAAGCGCCGCCTATGTGGACCAAGCCGATGTGCTCCGCAGTTGCGCCGAGCTCCTTGCGCCGCGGGGGGACACCTTTATCATCCGCACTTACGGCGACGCGCTGGACGCCAACGGCAACGTTCAGGCAAGGGCCTGGTGCGAGGCAGTGGTGCAACGGGTACCGGAATATCTATCCGAAAAGGACCTGTCCCATCTCAAACAAAGCGATCTTAAAACGCCGATCAACCAGACATTCGGTCGCAAGTTCCAGATCGTGAGCCTGCGCTTCCTGAGCGAATCCGAAGTTTGAAGTGGTCCCCGCAAGTCTCCCAATCATCCACCCATGTGCCATCCATTCCGTTTTCCTCTCGTCGTATTGACCCTCGCGGCCATGCTGCAATCCAGCCACGCCCAAGTCGCTGCCAGCGCAACCGTGCAGTTCGTCTCGTTTCCTCCGGTGGCCGATCCGAAGCCGATCGAGTTGCTGCTCGGTGAGGGAAAAACTCTCGTGATCGAGATCCCCTCGGATTTACCCTCTGATCCCTATCAGGTTCCTCGCGGCGCATCCTGGACCGTTGGCAAGTCCGGCCCGGAAAAAGACGGCAAACCCCAGTTCAACGTTTTTGGCACAGCCCCCTCACTGGCATCTTCTCATCAACTGATTCTGCTTTTCCGCAAAGGCCCGTCTGATGCGGAGGGCTTCAAGGTCATTCCGCTGGATTTCAAGAGCCAATTCGGTGACAGGATGCTGCTTTTTTTTAACTTGGCGCGGGAAGAATTCGCTGCCGAAGTCGGCGGGGTGAAATTCTCCGTCAAACCCGGTGCCCAGCGAATCATCTCTCCGAAGGCGGACAAAGGTGGGAATCTATGCCATGCAGATCTCTACTATCGAAAAGAGGAAACATGGAAGCCGTTCTTCTCCGCCAACTGGCCGCTCTACGACACGACGCGGGGCTTGTTCTTCATTTACCCCGATCCCGCAAGTTCCCGTCTCACGCTTCATGCGGTTGACGTTTCGCTCTGACACCGAGTTTAAGTGAAAACTCTACTTGCCCTAACATCAATCCTCGCGCTGGTTTTCCCAGTGATGGCTGAGAACGACTCCCCAAGGGTGAGCACCCCGGCCTCCACCGCCTCGTCGAAACCTAACATCCTCTTCGCCATTGCGGACGACTGGTCGTATGGCCACGCCGGTGCCTATGGCTGCAATTGGATCAAGACTCCCGCGATGGATCGCGTGGCTCGCGATGGAATTCTGTTTAACAATGCCTACACGCCTAACGGAAAATGCTCGCCGTCGCGGGCCAGCATCATCACCGGTCGTAATCCGTGGCAACTCAAGGAGGCGGGCAACCACTGGTCGGTTTTTCCAGCGGAGTTCAAGTCATTCCAGGAAGCGCTGGGCGAGCACGGCTACTTTGCTGGCATGACCGGCAAGGGATGGGGACCAGGCATCGCCAAAGATGCCGCCGGCAAAAACCGTGAGATGGCTGGCAAGCCTTTCAGCACCAGAAAGTTTCCGTCGCGGATCACCAAAGGAATATCACCCGCCGATTACGCAGGGAATTTTAACGACTTCCTCGATGCTGCTCCCAAGGACCAACCGTGGTCGTTCTGGTATGGTGGCCATGAACCTCATCGCGGCTACGAGTATGGCTCGGGCGTTGCCAAGGGCGGTAGGAAGACCTCCGACATCGATCGCGTGCCAACCTGCTGGCCGGATACCGAAGAGGTGCGCAACGACATGCTGGACTACGCATTCGAGGTGGAGAATTACGATCTCCATCTGAGCCGCATGCTCGAGGAGTTAGAAAAGCGAGGGATGTTAGAAAATACCATCGTCGTCGTAACGTCCGACAACGGCATGCCGTTTCCGCATTGCAAAGGGTACGCCTATAACAACTCCGACCACTTGCCGCTCGCCATCATGTGGCCGAAGGGCATCGCCAAACCGGGCCGCGTGGTGGATGACTATGTGAGCTTCATTGATTTCGCACCGACATTTCTTGAGGTCGCTGGCGTCACCCAGAGCGAGTCTGGCATGGCCCCGACGACAGGCCGGAGCCTAACGGAAATTTTTAAATCAGACAAGTCCGGCCGTGTGATTCCGGAACGCGATCACGTCCTCCTCGCTAAGGAACGCAACGATGTCGGGCGACCTAACGACGAAGGCTATCCGATCCGCGGCATCGTGAAGAACAGCATGCTCTATCTGCACAACTTCGAACCCGATCGCGGGCCCGGCGGGGTCGCGGAGACTGGCTACAAGGACACCGACGAAAGCCCGACCAAGACCGCCGTGCTCGAAACGGAGAAGAAGCCCGACCTCAAGCACTTCTTTGACGCTTCATTTGGAAAACTACCTGCCGACCAGTTGTTTGATTTGCGCAGCGATCCGGATTGCATGAATAATCTGGCCGCAACGATGTCGTTTGCCGAACTCCAGAAGCAACTTTTCGCCGAGCTCAAGCAACAAGGAGATCCACGCATGTTAGAAAACGGGCACATTTACGACGAATACCCCTACGGCTTTGCCGAAAAGCGCAACTTTTATGACCGCATCATGCGCGGCGAAAAAATCGAAGCGGCCAAGGAAGAATGAGCCTCACTAAAAATAAAAGAACGAACATGAAATCCATCAAAAGACGCGGGACATTTCTAGCAGTAATGCTCGGATTACTACCCGCCACATCGCCCGCCGCTGATGCGTCGCCCCAGGCGGACAAGAAACCTAACATCGTTTTCATCCTCGTCGATGACGCTGGGATTGGCGATTTCTCGGCCTATGGTTGCAGCTATGGCACCACGCCTAACATCGACCGTCTGGCTGCAGAGGGCATGAAGTTCACCCATGCCTACAGCGGCAGCGCCGTCTGTGCACCGTCACGTTGTGTGCTCATGACCGGCCAGCATACGGGACACGTGCTGCGTCGTGCCAACCAGAGCAAGGACGGCCTGCTCTCCCTTCCCGCCGGACAAGCCACCGTGGCGCGCTTGCTGCACGACGCCGGTTACGCGACGGGTGGTTTCGGCAAATGGGGATTGGGTAATCCTAACACCACCGGCGTGGCGGAGAAGCAAGGCTTTGACGTGTTCTTCGGCTACTACGACCAGAAACACGCCCACGATTACTACACGGACTATTTGGTCCGCAATAGCACGAACGTGCCCTATCAGCAATCGGGCAAGCACACTTGGGAGGATTACTCGCATACCCACATCGCCAATGAGACCCTCAAGTTCATCGAGGAAAACAAGGATCGCCCGTTCTTTTGTTACGCGGCCTGGACTCCGCCGCACGATGAATGGGTCATCCCGGACAATGCCCCGTTTTCAGAGAAACCTTGGTCGGAGGAAATGAGAAATTACGCCGCGATGGTCGCGCTCGTTGACAAGGACGTCGGTCGCTTGATGCAGAAACTGAAAGACCTCGGCATCGACGACAACACGCTGGTGATCTTCAGTTCCGACAACGGCGCCAACGATGAATGCATTGAACCGCTCAAGAGCACGGGAGGACTGCGCGGCTTCAAGCGGATGCTTTACGAAGGCGGGATCCGTGCACCATTCATCGCCCGCATGCCGGGCAAGATCGCACCGGGCACGACCAGCGACGTGCTCACCACCTCCGTCGATTTCATGCCGACCGCGGCCGACCTTGCTGGAGTTCCCCAGCCTTCCGGAATCGATGGCATCTCCATTCTGCCAACGCTGCTCGGTCAGAAACAAGCGAAGCAGCACGACTCGCTGTATTTCGAAATCTACGAACCCTATTTCCAACAATCACTACGCATGGGCGACTGGAAAGGTTACCGGCTCGGCACCAAAGCCCCGCTCGAACTTTACGACCTGAAAGCGGATCCAGCCGAAAAGCAGGACATCGCCGCCGCCCATCCGGAGATCGTCAAAAAAATCGAAGCCATCATGCTGGCGGAGCACACGCCATCGCCGCACTACGATGCACCGGAACAATCCGAGAAGGGGAAGAAAAAAATCGAGAAGAAAGGCAAGAAGTCGTCGCTCCCTGAACTACTGAACGAGGAAAACCCAAAGCCATAACTTTACAAAGAATACCTAACCCATGCGACACCCTTTAAACGCCTGTCTCGTCACCCTGCTGCTGCCGCTGCTGCCGCTGGTGCCGCTGGTGCCGCTCTCTGCTGCCGAGCCTGAGGCCAAACCTAACATCATCGTCATCATGGCCGACGACCTCGGCCCCGGCGATCTCAGCTCTGCCGGCGCGACGAAAATCAAGACGCCTAACATCGACCGACTCGCGGCGGACGGCGTTCGTTTCACCCAAGCATATGCCCCCTCCGCGACTTGCACGCCGTCGCGCTACTCGCTTCTAACAGGTGAATACG
>VFJU01000067.1 GCA_009885905.1 Verrucomicrobiota bacterium | reverse complement strand
CAACCTATTCCGCAAGCCAATCAGAATTTGCGCCCGACACGTCGTGGCAATTAATCTTCCAATCTGAATCCACTCGTTTCCATGCCAATCGATCGCACCATCGCCTTTCTGCTCTTAGGGCTTATTTCTGCAACCGCTCAGGATGCCAATCCTGGAGCCCCTGCGGCACCACCCGCCAGTCCACAAGCTGCCGTCGCGCCCCCGCCTCCGAGCGTTCCCATTCCCGCCGCGATTCCAAGCACGCCAGTTACCAAGCCCGAGGACGCGGTGCCTCCAGCAACTCCCGTGCCGGTTCCAGTGCCTACGATCCCTGCCACCGTGCCGGTGATTCCAAGCGTTCCGGTTCCTCCCGCCGCCGCGCAAGTGCCGCCCGGCATTCCTGCGGCTCCCGCCGTGGCGCTCCCCGGTCGCCGACCTGTCAATATCGGCGAAACAAAAATCATTGCTGATATCAATGAGCCCAAGCTCAGTGGTACTGCTCTCGCTGGACTCTATCGGAAATACACCGGCCACCGCGTGATCGTTTCGGCCGCCGCTGCCACCGCTGAGTTTTCTTTCGTCCAAGAAGCAACGCCGGAGGATCCGCTCACTTTTGCCGCCGCTGCCGAGCTCTTGAAGAAGGCTGCGACGATTGAAAATTTCGTCTTCGTCCCCGACAGCGAGGATCCCACTTTAGAAGTTCTAACACTCTCGACGGGTGGTCTGCGCCCCACGGGCCGCGGCGTTTCGGTCTATAATGAAAGCGACACGCTCCCAACCGGAGATGCCGTTATTTCCTACGTGATGACCCTCAACTACATCAAGCCCGCCGAAGCCGTGAACACGTTCACACAGATCATCGGGCAGTTTGGCGCGTTCGGTTCCATTGCTGCCGTGCCTAACGCATCCGCCGTCGTCATCACGGAAAATACATCACTGATCCGCAAGCTCATCGATCTCAAACAAGAAATAGACAAGCCAGGCTCTGTTCAAGCAACCCGCTTCATCAAGGTAAAGTTCACCGATGTCACCGAATTGGCAGAAACCCTCACCACTCTTCTAACCGCTCAGCAGTCGACGCAAAAAACTGCGGGCATCCAACGCATTGAGTCCGCTCCGGGCGCCGCTCCGGGAGCAGCACCTCAGGCTTCGGGAGGCGGTGGCAGTGGTGAAGATATTCCTATTCAAATCATCCCCGATCCCCGCACCAATCGCATCGTGGCAATGGGTAGACCCATCGACATCATCACCGTCGAGAGCCTGATTCGTGAGTTCGATGTGGAAACCAGCGAGAAAAACTTTCTCCGTCGAAAACTGCGTTTCCTAACGGTTTCGGATTTCCTCCCCATCGCTGGCGATGCACTCACCCGCGCGTTCAGCGGAACTGGTGGTGCCCAAGGTGGCGGCTCTCAAAGCAGCGCGTCGGGTGGTTCCTCCGGCGGCGCGTCTCGCACGCAATCGAATAATCGGCAGAGTTCTAACACAGGAAGAACCGGCAGCACGGGTGCTAATTTTGGTAGCTCGAATAGCGGGGGAAGTAGCAGTGGAAGTAGTAGTTATGGCGGCGGCGGTTCTAGCGGTGGCAGCTCTGGTGGCGGCGGCGGTGGTCTTAGTGATCCTAACGTCGACTCTGCACCGGAATCCGTTCTCGTCGGTCGCACGCTCCTTGTTGCGGATAATATTACGAATTCTATCGTCGTTCAGGGTCCTCCCTCAGGACTGGAAATCATCGAGCGCCTTCTCGACCAGATCGATGTCAAACCTGACCAAGTGATGATTTCCACGGTGATCGGGCAATTGACTTTAAACAACACGAAGGAATTTGGAGTGGATTATCTTCTCCGTGGTGGCGACTTTCTTTCCCGCGGCGGTGGTGGTTTTGGACCAATTCTGCCGATTCTCGAACCGATCGCTGTGGATCCGACTACGGGAGCAACAGGGACCGACCCGGGCACTCTCACTGGCGCCGGACTTCGTGCATATGGAACGATCGGTGATCTAAGCATTTATCTCAGAGCCCTCCAATCGAAGACGGATTTCACGGTGCTTTCCAGACCGAGTATTTTCACCTCGAACAACCAGAAAGGTACGATCCGTAGCGGTGAGCGCATCGCGATTCCGACGAGCAACAATAATTACAACGGTGGCGGTTCTAGCACTAACATCGAGTACCAAGATGTCGTGCTCGAACTCGATGTCATTCCGCTCGTGAATTCGGATAAAGAAATCACAATGCAAATATCGTTGAAAAATGACGAGCAGAACGGAAATCAAGTCCTTGAGGGCGCTGGCAGCGATGGAGGAAATCTAACGGTTCCAAGGATATCGACTCGTGAGGTGCTTACCACCGCCACCGTGCCAGATGGGCAAACTATCGTCCTTGGCGGCCTGATCGTTGGAAAGGTCAGTCAGGAAATAAGCGGTATTCCCATCCTTTGTGATATCCCATACCTTGGAAAACTTTTTTCTACAACAAACAACATCGACGACCGAAGTGAGTTGATGGTGTTTATCCAGCCTTCCGTTGTGACGAACGACCGCTCGCTCGACTCAGTGCAATCTGACATGGATTCTCGTTACAAGGTTTCTGGCAAAGTTCGCGATATGGCAGACGGTCCAGGGGTCTTGCCGCCAGTCGATGCCATTACTCCTGTGGAAGATAAAGGATCAGCTTATCGCTCAGAGCCAGCAAAGAAGCAAAACCCCGCAACCGCCTTACCACCAGTGGACGGCTCTAAGCCAAAAAAAACGGTCCGCTCGGCCTTTAAAAAGTAGATAGAAATTTGAATAGGGGGCATCAATTTTGAACATTGTTTTGATTTGAATGTCTAACCACCTGAAGACCGGACGTGAGTTTGTGTTTTTATTTAAGGGTGAACAGCAGTTGACTGCTTCGGAGTCTCACGAGTCAAATCGTTGATGTGATGAAGTGATCAGCTTGGCCGTCGGGGTGGGTGCCCCGGCGGCCTTTTTTTTTTAAAAATGGCATGGCATGACTCGTGTCAGTTTTCCTGAGTCTTTTTAAAAGACGGCGAATCATCGATTCTAGGGACTTGTGATGAGTGGCAGAATCTTTTATCTTTGCGATTCAAACACATTCTCATTTGAACAAATCGTAAAAGTTTATCCATGAGCTCTCAAAATCCATCTCTGAACCACGACAAAGACACCGTGCACAAGCCGTCTAAAGAATTTTCTTCAAAGGCGCGCATCTCTTCGATGGGGGCCTATCGGAAACTTTATAAGGAATCGATCGAGAAACCGAATAAGTTTTGGGCGCGTGAGGCGAAAGAACTGGTTTGGCAAAAACCGTGGGAGAAAGTGCTCACTTGGAAAGCGCCACATGCAAAGTGGTTCGATGGAGGAAAACTCAATGTCTGCGAAAACTGTGTGGATCGTCACGCAGCTGGACCTCGGAAAAATAAAGCGGCCATTATTTGGGAGGGTGAACCCGGCGACAAGCGGGTGATCACTTACGGCCAACTCCAAAAGGATGTCTGCCGTTTTGCCAATGTACTTCTAAAAAATGGCGTGAAGGCGAAGGATTGTGTGCTCATTTATATGCCAATGGTGCCAGAGGCTGCGATCGCAATGCTCGCCTGTGCTCGCATTGGAGCAGTGCACAATGTCGTGTTTGGTGGATTTGCCGCAGAGGCGATCGCAGATCGGTTAGAAGATTCTGGTGCGAAGGTTATTGTGACTGCGGATGGTGGATGGCGTCGCGGCAAGGTCGTGGCGCTAAAGCCGGTCGTCGATGAAGCTCTAACTAAATCCTCTCAAGTCACCCGCGTGATCGTTCTCAATCGATGCAATAATTCTATCGCAATGGAACCCACACGCGATGTCTGGTGGCACGACGAGGTGGGCACGGTTTCTTCGAAGCACATCGCCAAGGGCTTCGACTCCGAGCACCCACTTTTTGTGCTCTACACATCGGGCTCAACTGGCAAACCGAAGGGGATACTCCACACCTCTGGCGGCTACCTCACTGGCACTTACTCGACTTGCAAATACATTTTCGACATGCGTGACGAGGATGTCTTTTGGTGCACTGCAGACGTCGGTTGGATCACCGGTCATTCTTATATCGTTTATGGACCACTCGCAAATGGAGTCACCCAAGTGATGTATGAGGGCGCACCAAATTTTCCAGACTTTGGGCGTTTTTGGAAAATGGTCGAGGAATACGGAGTCACCATTTTTTACACGGCTCCCACCGCCATTCGCGCGTTCATCAAAGCAGGCAACCCATTTCCTGAGGCTCACGATCTTTCTTCGCTTCGGTTGTTAGGTTCTGTCGGTGAGCCAATCAACCCAGAGGCATGGAATTGGTATCACAAATATATCGGCGGCGGGAAGTGCCCGATCGTCGATACTTGGTGGCAAACCGAAACAGGTGCAATTTTGATTTCTCCCATCCCCGGTGCCACACCTTGCAAACCAGGAACCGCGACGCTCCCATTCTTCGGTATCGACGCCGCGATCCTCGATGATGCGGGCAAGGAATGCAAAGCGGGTGAGGATGGCCGCCTTGTGATTCGCAAACCATGGCCATCAATGATTCGGTCGATTTACGGCGATAAGGAGCGCTTCAAGAAAACTTATTGGTCTGACTATGCCGGTGGAATTTATAGCGCTGGCGATGGTGCGCGGCGCGATAAAGATGGGAATTTTTGGATCATCGGTCGGCTTGACGACGTGCTAAACGTCTCGGGTCATCGGCTCGGCACGGCAGAAATTGAAAGTGCCTTGGTTTCGCATCCTGCCGTCGCCGAGGCCGCAGTGGTAGGGCGCCCCGACGATATGAAAGGGCAAGCAGTCGCGGCATTCGTCACACTCAAAGAAGAATTTGTGGAATCCGAAAATCTACGCGACGAGTTGAGAAATCATGTCGGTAAAGTCATCGGCGCGATAGCCAAACCGGATGACTTGCACTTTGCGGTTGGCCTGCCTAAAACGCGCTCGGGTAAGATCATGCGCCGGCTTCTAAAAGAACTTGTTTGCACTGGTAGAATATCAGGCAATATTACAACTCTTGAAGACGGTTCTGTGATCGACAGCCTGCTGCGCTCGATCAAGCGCTAATTCCTCATTTTGAACCATGACCTCCTCGCGTTACATTTTTGCCAGATTTATTCAAGCATTCGGTTACCTCCGTAAGAATCACCGCATGGCGGACGCTGCGAGCGAGATGCATCTTCTGAGAGAAGCAGAGGCGCAACTGGGCGCAAGTGTCTGGGAAAATGTCGAACCAATCGAAGAACTCTCAGTAGAATACTGGAATCTCCGGAAATTGATCAAAGAAAAAGAGACGGTGCGCGCAAATCTAGCAGCTTGTCAAATCAGACTTGACCAAGCACACGAGGAGCGAATCCAAGTGTTAAGCAATACCCCCGAGGATAACCAAGGCCTTGTCGAACAGCGAGTCGAACTACTCATGTTCCTTGAAATATTCGCGAAACGACGAGAGGAAATCATCACCGAGGCTCGGGAAGTGCGGCGTACTTATGACGGATTGCAGATGAAACTTGAGGTGCTGACCCAAGAGACTGGCGATTCCAATGATCACGCCGACGAAATAGACCTAGTCAGATCACGCCTGATAGAATTGAAATCTCTTTTCTCTACTCTCAAAAGACAACGCACTGAGATCGGTGATGAGATTGTAATTGGTGAAACTGGATTGGACATCGTGGATGCACAAATCAACGAGAAAAAATTGCATCGCCGGGTTTATGCGTCGGAGGCATTTCAAATGATTGGCTTCGGCAATAAAGAAATCTCCACTCTCCGTGCTGAAAGTGCCTTGCTAGACACCCAGATTCGCCAACTCCAAGCCGAGATCGGACGATTTGTGAGCCGTAATACCCATCAGCATAGTGCCTGCAATAAAGCGACCACTACACACCGCGGGCTTGTTGATGTCATGCGAGCCCTCCGACGCTCGATCGCTTTGAACCACCGTCTCGCGGGAACCGCTTGATTTGTTCTAGCTGGATTTAGCATTCGCCTAGCTTGCTTCAATGGGGTCGTGGGATTCTTGAATGGATTGATTTCTAGAGTTTTCAACTCGTGAAATTTAGGCAAAATCGGATTCACTATGGATATTTTGGCACCGAATTTACTCATCCTCGCTTCCGCAGGATCTGGGAAAACATATCGCTTGGCGGATCGGGTGATCGGGTTAGTGGCCAAAGGCATTGCTCCGGAAAAAATTGTCGCGCTTACCTTCACGCGTAAGGCTGCAGGTGAGTTCACGGATTCGGTACTCAACAAGTTGGCAAACGCGGCAGACAATAAAAGCTTTGCGACCGAACTTCGGATGGAATTGAAATTGCCCAAAGCCGATTTTAGCGATTCGTTAGAGAAGGTTGTTAGGTCTTTACCTCGATTCACCCTCAGTACGATGGATGGTTTTTTTGCTAAAGTGGTGCGCGGTTTTCAATATGAACTCGGATTGACTGGTGGGAAATTTGATTTGTTAGAAGGGCCACGTGCAAAAGCTGCTATGGAGAGTATTTTATTCAGTGTCCTCGGGGAGACTCTGAATGACCAAGC
Organism: Verrucomicrobiota bacterium; assembly: GCA_009885905.1. GTDB lineage: Bacteria > Verrucomicrobiota > Verrucomicrobiia > Verrucomicrobiales > Akkermansiaceae > Luteolibacter. The sequence continues at coordinate 391 of VFJU01000067.1, read as the reverse complement.
TGGAGACGATTTTTTGCATGCATTTCGCCGCGCAATTATTGGCAAAGAAGAGCAAGGCGTGATGCGATGTCTCAGTGATTTCATCGATTCTTGGCAAAAGCGATATCGTTCTTCACAGCATCTGCAATGGGGTCCTGATTTTCTACCAGGTATCAAAATCGAAGACTGGGAACGACAAAAACAAGGACTATACGAAAAAGTTTTTTCTGGTCTTGATGATATTAAGTACACACAAAAATCGCAGCGTGAAGCAGTAGAAAAATTTCTATTAGAGTTTCGTGATCATACCATAAGCAGCGGCAGCATCAGTAATAGCAATTTTTGGAATACACTCGTGCAGACTTGTGCGAATAATGATTTCCCGCTTAATCTAAAACACCATAAGGAATTT
>VFJU01000309.1 GCA_009885905.1 Verrucomicrobiota bacterium | reverse complement strand
TGGCAAAAGTAGGAGACCGCACACTTGTGATCAAGGATGGTGCAATCCACTCGGTAGCTTGAATCAGTCGCCGCCCCGTAAGCGCTCACTTAGCACGGCAAGAATTCAATCAGTGACCTCTCGGAGGCATGAACTCCGAGATTTGATTGATGACGTCAGAGAGAAACTGGTAGGGCTGACCCGCCGCGGTCTGCCCACTTGTCGCCATCGGCGTGAGGAAGAAATGGAACCGCGAAACACGCGAACGGACGCGAAAGTAAGATGAAGATTTTGAACAGAAGAAAGGAAGGTAGGGTTCCACCTCCGGGGGAACCGGCGAAAGGGGAGCAAACGGTAGAGACCAGGGGCGACGCTCCGCACTCCGCACTCCGGAGTGCGCGAAGCTCTGCTCGCGCCGATGGTAGCTCCGGCTCTGCCGGATGTGGCGCGGAGCTCTTAAAACGGTAGGGCTGACCCGCCGTGGTCCGCCCACTTGTCGCCATCGGCGTGAATGGTCCTGACCAGCAAAAGAAGATTCCCGAATCAGTCCCATTCCATCAATCGTTTCACCCTCAAGGCCAAACTCGGCCGACCACGGCGGGTCAGCCCTGCCACTCACCATCTTCCCTTCAAAAATCAAAATTCAACAACCATCAATCGACAATTCTTCCTCTGTCACGCCGTTGGCGACAAGTGGGACTATGCACGGAGGCCCAGCCCTACCGGGCGGCATGAAAGGTGCCGGAATGGCTCAATTGGCTTACGATGGGGTTGCTCGCCTTGGAATTTGTTAGATATTTTGCAATGCTGACGATGATGACAGCGAAATGAATCAGACTTTATTCGAGTATTTGAGGTGTCATTACAAGTCTCATCAAAAATTCAAAAATCATCACTCGGTAATCGTCAATCAGAGGGCTACCGTTTCCAGTTCCTCATTTGTAAATTTCTTAAGTCAGCGCTTATGAGTCACCGCCCCGCCTGCAGGGCTTCTAACCGCTGCAACAAAGGCGGGTGAGAGTAATCAAGCCAGACTCTGAGCGGGGCAGGGGAGGGGTGCGATAGATGGTCCGCGGTCATTTTTTTCAACGCCTCACCCAATGCAGTGCCATCACCCGTGGCCGCTGCGGCATACGCGTCTGCCTCGAATTCATGACGGCGCGACCATGCGTTCGCAAGAACTCCTAACATCTTGCTGACAGGCTCCAATAAGATACTGAAAAGTACCAGCCCCACTTGTGGTGAGATTTGCTGAACCCCGAAAGCATCAAATAGCACTCTGGCAAATTTCCCATCAGGATCGGTCGCCAATCCTAGCAGAAAGAAAATCACTGCAGTTTGCAAGATACCCACCACAAGACGCTGTTTGATATGTCCGCAGCGGAAATGACCAATTTCATGGGCAAGCACTCCAAGAATTTCTGGCTGACTACTTTTTTCGACTAGCGTGTCAAATAATGCGATTTTCTTCCGCTTGCCAAGACCCGTGAAAAATGCGTTAGCCTTGGATGAGCGCTTGGATCCATCCATCACAAAAACACCCGTTAGCGGAAAGCCACAACTCTCACCAAGCGCTTCAATCCCATTTTTTAGGTCGCCCTCTGGCATCGGCGTGAACTTGTTGAATAGAGGCATAATCAGCGACGGCGCGAGGTAGGTAAGGATGAGTTGAAACGCGGTCACCACTGCCCATGCCCAAAGCCATGCGTAGGGTACGTTACCGAAAATCCATAAAATCGCTGCAGCAAGCGGTAGACCAATCACTGCTGCTAACAGGGCACCTTTAAGGCGATCCATGATGAAGGTGCCAACAGATGAGCGGTTGAATCCAAATTTTTGCTCGATCACGAAGGTATCATAAACTGAGAAAGGTAGGGAAATTAGGCTCTGGCCTAGGATCAATAAAGTGAGAAATAGCAAACCTGCTAACACCGGGGACAACGAGACGGATCGCGTATATTGATCCAACCAACCAAAGCCACCAACCGCCCAAAATATTAACAAAACGACAAGCGAGACGGTCGATTGGAGAATGCCGAAGCGAGCATTAACCTGCAAATAGCTTCGCGCTTTCCCGAGCTTTTCGGCATCCATCAAATCGCTTAGTGGCTGTGGTACAGCTTCCGGAAATGCCTTCAAGTTGAGCAAAGTCGCAACCAATTCAAGATTCCATAACGCGAAAATACCCAACAAAATAATCACCGACATGAAGTTCCAATCGCTCATCGGGTCAATCATGCACGATTCACCACCCTCGACAAGTGCTGCTCTGCAGCTCGACCCGCTTGGGATTGAGCGTTGCCTTGTCTAATTTTCAAGCTATCTTTTCCAAACTTACATGGCGTGCCCCTTGTCTCTTATCCGGCTTTTGCAGGTCTTTTGCCTAGCGTCGTTGCTGAACGCCGCCCATGCAGCGCCAAACGATGGCGCACCGGATCTAGGCGCCACACGCAATGCTGCAGACGGCGCCATCAGCACCCGCAAGGATGCCCGGGCAATCACTCTGAAAATCCCTGCCCCACGCGGGCAAATCGTCGACCGAAATGGTGCCCCAATCGCCCAAAACCGCGTGGCTTATCAGGCGGCTTTACAATTCAGGCAGTTTGAAAATGCTGACCGAGCATTCGTGGTCAACTGGGCACGCACCCGTCTCGACGCTCTCCAACTGTTGGTGAAAAATATCACGCCAAAATCGGACGATGAAATTTACGACCACTATCGGCATCGGCGGTGGCTACCTCTGCTAGTCACCGGCCAAATCAGTGAAGCGGATGCTCACATCATCGAACCCAAACTCACATCGGGCCTCATCATGCACCCGATTTACTGCCGCTTCTACCCGGAAGGTGGATTAGCGGCTCATGTGATCGGCTACTCGGGTAGCGTCGGAAAAATTCCCACGGGACCTATCAACTTCAACGAACCATTATGGGAGGAATCCGAAGGAAGAGCTGGATTGGAGAAAATTTTTAATGCGCAACTAACAGGTGAAGACGGCATGAAGCGTTTGCTCTTCGATGAATCGGGAAATAAATTGTTAGAAGAACAAGTGAAGCGCCCACGACCCGGTGGCACCTTGGTGACCACGCTGAATCTTCCTTGGCAAAAACTGGCAGAAGAAATACTGCGCAAAGGATGCCGCCGTGGCGCATTTGTGGTGATCGATGTAGTAACCGGTGAGGTCCTGGTGATGGCTTCGCAACCGTCTTTCGATCTCAATCTTTTCATTCCAGGCATCAATGATGTGGCATTCAAAGCGCTTGAGGCAGACCCTTCTCAACCACTGTTCGGTCGGGCTTTTCAGTCGGCCTACCCGCCGGCTTCATCATTCAAACCTATCGTCGCTCTTGCCGCTCTAAATAATGGCACCGTCACCGAAACCTCTGAAATTTACTGCCCCGCCGCCTTCAATGTCGGCCGAACCACATTCAATAATTGGAGTAAAATCCCTGAGGGTTCGATCAATGTGAAGCGAGCACTCGCGCGCTCGTGTAACACATGGTTCTATCAAGTCGGTATCGATATCGGTCCTTCCGCATTCTTGAGTCTTTCACGGCGCCTTGGCTTTGGTGAACGCACGGGCCTTCCTCTTATCGGTGAGAGCCAAGGCCTGGTGCCTAGCGATGAATGGATGATGAAACATGAAAAGCGGCGGATTCTTGACGGCGACACCGCAAATTTATCCATCGGTCAAGGCAGCTTACTCGCCTCGCCGCTACAAGTCGCTCAAGCAATGGCGGGCATCGCTAACGGTGGGGCACTGCCGAAATTACAACTGATCCGCCAAGTCCAGGACACCCGTGGGCGTGTCGTTCAAGCCTCGGTACCGTCACGAAAGAATTGGCTTAGTGTCGATCAGAAGGCGGTAGCAGTCGTTCAAGACGGGATGAGCGATGTGGTGAACGGTGGCGGCGGAACAGGTCACGGCGCCTCACTCAGTTACGCCACACTTTGCGGTAAAACTGGGACCGCCCAATGGGGACCGCAGTCGTTAAATCAACGCCTAGCATGGTTCGCGGGCTTTCTACCGAGAGACAATCCGCGCTATTCATTCGCAGTCCTTTACGAAGGCCGCCCTGGCGAGAAGGTTTCCGGTGGTCGTATGGCCGCGCCGATGGTGAAAAAGTTTTTTGAGGGGATTAAGGATGATATTAAGGACACGATCGCGCCGCCTCAGAAGGCATTGGTTGTCGTGGATGAATCTACTCCGAAAGCAGAAGCTGCTCCAGATGCACTGCCTGAGGATCCTGATCACGTTTCTCTCGTGAATGGTAAAGCCGTGCCGATTCCGTTAAAGGCGCTACCAGTGGAGATTTTAAACACGGGTCGTAACTCTGGCGAAAATCAGTTTTCCGAAGAACCTTCAGGCGGGGGCGTTTCGGAGTCTCGTCCAGTAATTCGTGCAATTCC
>VFJU01000500.1 GCA_009885905.1 Verrucomicrobiota bacterium | reverse complement strand
TCCCACTCGTTCCAGATCGATACGCCGTTCTCTTTGAGGTAGCGGGTATTCGTTTCGCCGCGGAGAAACCACAGCAACTCATGAATGATCGATCTCAGGTGCAGCTTCTTGGTGGTCACGCAAGGGAACCCTTGGCGCAAATCATATCGGGCTTGCCTGCCGAAAACTGAGATTGTTCCTGTGCCCGTGCGGTCGGTACGCGACTCGCCGTTTTCAAGGACGTCACGCATTAAGCTAAGGTAAGCTTGCATACCCGCAGCAAGCCATGGAGCGCGGACGGCGGCAAGAAATAAGGGATTTGAATTTTCTTCGCCTGCGATCTTGACGCTCTCGATTTAAGTCATCAACTTTATAGATCTTAAAAAGGGGAACAATTATGGAAATTCACGGAACCGTTTACGACATACTGCATAACAAACTCGGCGATATTTGGACCACCAAACCGGAGGACTCGGTCTACGACGCGATCCGCAAAATGGGCGAAAAAAACATCGGCGCTCTCGTGGTCATGAAAAACGACGAAGTCGTCGGCGTGCTATCAGAACGCGACTACAGCCGGAAGGTGGTGCTGCAGGGAAGAACGTCGCGCAACACTCGCGTGGGCGACATCGTTTCACATCCCGCAATCACGGTGCGAAGCAAAGATGGCATCGAGAAATGTATGCAGCTGATGACATCTAACCGTATCCGTCACTTGCCTGTCGTGGATGATGATCGCCTCGTCGGTCTGATTTCAATCGGCGACTTGGTCAGCTGGGTGATGAGTTCCCAGCGCCACACCATCGAACAGCTGCAGGGGTACATCTCAGGGGATTATCCAGGTTGACGTTCTCGCTTTGACTTGGGTGAGCTTTCACTTGAGGGAATGGCGAAACTCTTCTTTTTCGCCAATAGAAAGGACCAAAGTGCTTAGCAGGTCGATGGTGTGTTGCACATCATCGAGGTGTGCGGTTTCCACGACTGAGTGCATGCAGCGCAACGGCAGCGAGACGAGAGCACTGGGAATGCCCTCGCGGCTGTGGAAAATTTTATCGGTGTCGGTTCCGGTGAAGCGGCTACTCGCTTCGTGCTGCAGTGGTATTTTCGCCTTGGCGGCGGTGTCAATAAGGCGCTGAACTAACAGCGGATGGTTCGCGGTGCCGTGCGAGACGGTGGGGCCACCGCCGAGCTTGATGTAGCCGAACTTGTTGGCGTCGATGCCGGGCGTATCGGTGGCATGGGTAACGTCCAAGCAGACGCAGAGGTCCGGCTTGATGCGGTAGGTGGCCATCATCGCGCCGTTTCCACCGATTTCCTCTTGCACCGCGTTGAGGCAGATCACGGTAAATGCGGGTTTCTTCTTTTCGGTGGCGAGACGTCTCATCACTTGCGCGATAATGTAACTGCCGATGCGGTTATCCAAAGCGCGTCCGATGAGGCGCTTGTGTGCAAGCTCCATCGGGCCATCCTGATAGACTGCGGGGTGGCCGACGCGGAGACCGAGTGCAGTGACCTCTGACTTGTTAGATGCTCCCACATCGACCCAAAGGTCATGCACGGCTGGAGATTTTTCGGCGACTAACTCATCGCGGCGGAGGTGGATGGCGGTGTTCCCCACGATGCCTGATACACTGCCCTTGTCGCCGAGAAAAATGAGACGCCGGCCGCGGGCGGTTGCTGCATCAGATCCGCCCACCCGGTCGATGCGGATGAAGCCGTTGCTGTCGATGTGCTTAATCATGTAACCGATCTCGTCGGCGTGTGCTTCTAACATGATGACGCGTTTGGACTTGCCGGGTAGGGTTGCCCATGTCGAGCCGTAGGCATCGCAGGTGACGTCCGGTGCGTATTGCTTGATCCAGTCGGCCCACACTTGTTGGCCGCGCATTTCGAAGCCGGTTGGGCTGGGGGTGTCTAGCAGGCGGAAGAGAAATTCGCGGTCGTCTTTTTTCATGATGAGGAATGGAAGTCACCTCGTTATTCTGCTTTCGGCGACGGAAAGCAACCGCACAATCGCCGTGAGCTTGCCATGCGATAAAATAAAATTTGTTTGATTCAAATGTCGCCAGAACAAGAGTAATTTAGTTCCAGAAGTGCTTTTTAAATATGACAACAGGTTGATAGAAAACTGGGCGATTGAAGAATATTTTGTTTTTTCCAAACTTATTTCTTGCAAGGGGTTCTGGTGAGTGCTAAGTCTTCTGTGTCGCAAGACAAGGCGGTCCGACTGAGATGCCTCCCGGGTTAATGGGTTTTTCCTAGGAGTGATGATCAGTCGGGCCGCTTATTTTTTGTCTATTTTTACCACTGAGGCTCTCTAAAAGATTGCGTTTCCACCGGGGTGAGCCGTTTGTTACACCTTTCCTATGAAATTGATTCGTTACGGCGCGGTAGGTCTTGAGGAGCCTGGAGTGGTTCTGTCCGACGGACGGCGAATCGACGCGGGTGGCGAAGCCGACGACTACGACGAAAGGTTTTTTGCCGCAGGTGGGATGGGCTTACTGAGCAAGTGGGTCAGCGCTGGGTGTCTTGGTGGGCGGGAAGTAGACCCGTTGGTGAGGCTGGGGCCTCCCGTTGCGCGTCCTTCAAAAATCGTCTGCATCGGGCGCAATTATTTAGACCACGCCATGGAAATGGGTGGAGAAATCCCAGCGGAACCTACCGTTTTTATGAAAGCCAGCAGTGCTTGGAGTGGCCCTAACGATG
>VFJU01000501.1 GCA_009885905.1 Verrucomicrobiota bacterium | reverse complement strand
TTTTGCGTTTTCCCTCAACTTCGCTCACCACGTCAGCGGTGGGTGGATATGGAACGATCAACCCAACGAACGTGAATAACTTGGCGGGTAAACACGCCAATTCTTACGAGAAATCATGGGGAACTCCCTTTGATCTTGCTCAACTTGAGCTATCGCAAATTACGCACATTCGTCTGGTCGATATCCCTGGAAATGGTGCATTCAAAGACCAAGCTGGACGCTCGATTTTTGATAGTTGGCGTACCACGGGCTCCGGTGGCTTTGATCTCGAAGCGTTAGGAAGCATTTCCACTCGGATGACTTATGGAGATTGGCCGCAGCTTGCAAAGCTCGACCCTGCGGACCGCGACGCGGAAGATGATCCTGATGGCGATGGTCTTACAAATTTAATAGAGTATGCATTTGCACGACTGCCATGGACTGCCGATGCAGGTGGGGCTTTACCAACGTGCCGTCTCGTCACGGCGGTGGGTGGCATTTATCCGGAGTTGAAATTCCTGCGCGACGAGCGACTGATAGATTTGACATATGAGGTTCAAGTTTCCGCCTCGATGTTAGCGAATGATTGGTCGACCATCGCAATCAGTTCCGCAGGGGCGGCAGTCGTTCCCGTTATTGGAAATTTATCAGTCGTTAGCGAATCTTCGGCGGGTACGATTCAGAGTGTAGGAGTGGTTCGCGAAGTTAGACTTCGTTCTGCAGTGCCGATCGCCATGCAAACAATACAGTTTTTCAGAGTTAAAGTGTATCAATCGCTCTAATGGATTTTAAAGAGATGAAATGTGCCACTTTGCATAAACCCATTCCAGCCCGCGGATTCACGCTGGTTGAGGTATTGGTGGTGGTCTGTATATTAGTGGTTTTAGCAGTGATTTCTTTTTCATCTGGAAAAGCCATGCTGACCCGAGCGCGGATTATCGAGAGTACGAGCAACCTAAGATCCCTCGCGGTAGCCAACGTTGTTTATGCATCGGATAGCGGAGCCTTTTGTCCCGCAGCGGATCAATTCAACAATCGACGTTGGCATGGAGCTAGGTCATCTAACGGATCAAAATTTGATCCGACGCTTGGATTTCTTTCACCGTATTTGGGTAAAAGCATGCAAGTGACTCAGTGCCCGTTGTTCCATGTAATGTTAGACGGCTCCTCCAGTTTTGAAGATGGCAGCGGTGGTTATGGTTACAACGCAACTTACATCGGAGGACGGCCAGGAGGTGAATTCGATCCAAAAACGAAGATTCTTATTTCAGAAAAGCTTTCAAACATTCGCAATCCAAGTAGGACGATCATGTTCACAACTGCGGCGTATGCTCGAGTGGGGGGACTCCAAGAAAGTGCTTATTGCGAGCCGCCTTATCCGGACTTTGGCGAAGGGCCCGCTGGGCAGCGGCTAAGTCCCACGGTGCACTTCCGCGCTAATGGAAAAGCGCTCGTCGCATGGTGTGACGGCAGCGTCACGGCAGAGTCCAAGACCGAGGCCTCCGCGGGAGATAACCCCCACGGTGGCGATGCCGACCAGTGGAATCTCGGTTGGTGTGGGCCAGAAGCCAACAACGGGTGGTGGAATCCTAAGAACTAATTTCTAACTGATTTTATTCGCCGAAATTTAAGCAGCAATTCCATCGTCACTCGCGTGAGCGCGGGCGTGCAGCGCACGCCCTCGTCGTTGAGAAATGCGTGGGTCGTTTCGCAAACGGCGAATCGAATTCTAATCTAACATGAATCCTGACAGTTAGGACTAACCCGCCGCGCTACTGGTTTGTGATGGAGTGGTTCAAGTCACTTCTAGCGCTCTAGGATCTCCACCTCATAGCCATCGGGATCGGTGACGAAAGCCATTTTACGCTCATTGCTAGAGAATTTTTCGCGCCAGTCAGACGGCCAGATTTCGATGCCGGCCTTTTCGACATGATTGCAATATTCTACGATGTCGTCCACGCCGAGAGCGGTATGCATCAGGTCTTCCGGACAAGTTGCGGTGTAGTCGGGCGAGTGGCAAAGCTCGAGAAAGACATCGTTACCCGGAAGCCCTAGAAAGGCGAGGCTGTTACCTTGTGGTGAGGCTTTGCGTTCGCCGAGTTCGTAACCCAGTGCTTGATAAAATGTGATAGAGCGATCGAGCTCGCGAACGCGGATACGGGTGTGGAGAAAACGAATCATCTGGGATGGTTCATGAAGTAAAAAAAGGGTTTTGCCAAACGAGGATTGCTTCGATTGTTTATTTTAAGCGTATGACAGCTTGTTTCTTTACAAGGATTGGCAGCATGACTATTCAAAGACGCTATGAAAAATATTATTGTCGCAGTTGATTTCTCGAATGCCACCCCTGTTGTGATTGAAATGGCCACCAGTCTTGCAAAAGCATTTGGTGCAGGTTTGCAATTGTTTCATGTTGTCGAGCCCGAGCCCAGTTACACCGCCTATGGATTCACGCCCGATGAATTCCCAGCTATGACTGTCTTCCGTGACGAGGCACAACGCCGCGCAAAGCATAAGTTGAGTGAGCTTCTTGCTAAGGTTCGTGTGGAAATCCCGGCGGCCACCTCTCACGTGACGGAGGGCAGTCCTTTGCACTCATTGACTGATCGCGTCAAAGAAAGCCACGCAGACTTTGTCGTGATGGGTTCTCACGGTCATGGGGTGATTGCCTCGCTTTTGTTAGGAAGTGTAGCAGAGGGAATGATACGAAAAGCGTCCGTGCCTGTTCTTGTCGTGCCGGTAGCTCCCGAATAGAAAGCCACTTATGTTCTGCCGTTAGACAAGCCCGTCTTTGCGGGCTTGTTTCCAATAAGCGTATTCTGAGCGGTTGAAGTCAATGTATTCGGGTGATAGGTCACTCGAGTACATCGTGTAAATGGATTCGCCTTGGTTGAGATTGATGGTGATTTCAAACTCGGGATGAGAAACCACTTCGCGCAGTTCATCCATCGATGTTTCCGCTTGAAGTCCGCCAAGACAAGCCGCTTTGCCACCGATGTGGATGTCCACGAGTTCTTCGCGTATGCGTGCCCGCGAGTATCCTACGGCGTGGATGATGCGACCCCAGTTCGGATCTCCTCCGTTCCAGGATGATTTGACCAAAGCAGATTTACAAACTGCCTCGGCGACTTTTTTAGCATCGAGATAAGTGCGAGCACCTTCGACTTTTACGGTGACAAATTTAGTGGTGCGCTCGCCATCGCGGACGACTGCCTTGGCCAGTTCTAACATGACGAGCCGCAATGCTTGGCGGAATATTTTACAGGTTGAGCTATTGCGGCGGATCATCGGCATGCCTGCTGCACCGTTTGCGAGGACGATGACGCTGTCGTTTGTCGACATATCACCGTCGATGGTGATGCGGTTGAAGCTTTCTTCGACGCACTCGAGCACCGACTTACGCAGGTTTTCACTAGAGATCGAAGCATCCGTCGTGATGAAGCAAAGCATGGTGGCCATGCTGGGAGAGATCATTCCCGCGCCTTTCACGCATCCACCGATACGGATGCGGTGCTCGCCGAGGTCGAAGGAGATGGCAAATTCTTTGGCGTGGGTATCGCTGGTGATGATCGCGGCTGCCACATCGGAGCCATTTTTCGGTCCAAGGCGTTCGAGGAGTTCGTCATACTTTGGTTCGAAGCGTGACATCGGCATGGGCAGACCGATGACGCCTGTGGATGCCACGCCGATTTCTGAGCGTTTGAGTTTGAGCGGATTGGCAACGGCGTCACACATGGCGTTGGCGTCGCGAATGCCGAGCACGCCGGTGCAGGCGTTGGCGTTGCCGGAGTTCGCGATGATGGCGCGGAGATCGCCCTTGCGGAGGTGGGCTTGGGAAACGCGCACGGGTGCCGCTTTGACACGGTTCGTCGTGAAGGTGCCGGCGGAAGTGCATGGCTTTTCCGAGTAGATAAGCGCAAGGTCGAGGCGCGCGGCGTTTGGATTTTTGATGCCACAGCTCACGGCACTGGTGAGAAAACCTTGCGGTGCACCGACGCCGCCTTTGAGTCGAGTGAATGGGGTGTCCATGTAAAAAAGAGATTCGGTAAGCAGCCTTAGCAGCAACTAAAAATTTTGCAAGCCGTCCGTCGGATCGAAGCCATACATCAGGTTGAAACATTGCACCGCTTGTCCGCCAGCACCTTTCCCGAGGTTGTCTTCGGCACTCATCAAAATGATTCGTCCCGTGCGTGGATCATGCTGCCAACCGATGTCGATGAAGTTGGTGCGTGTGACATTTTTCGTGTCGGCGCATCCGCCGCGACCGAGGAGTCGGACGAAGTGTGAGCCCGAGTATGCATCCATTAGAGTTGTTCCGATCGCTTCGGGAGAGACCCCATCGCGGAGCTTGGCAGTGGTGGTGGTGACGATGCCGGAGTTTACTGGGATAAGATGCGGAATAAAGCTAACAGTTACTTGATTCCCCGCAGCAAGACTGAGTTCCTGTTCAATTTCTGATAGATGACGATGTTTCGGAATACCATAGGCGCGGGCACTTTCGTTACATTCGCAGAACAGCAGGCTGAGGTCTGCTTTGCGTCCTGCGCCACTCACCCCACTCATCGAGTTCGCTATGATGCTGTCGGTCTGGATGAGTTTGGCACGCAGCAGGGGCAACAGCGGTAGAAGAATGCTTGTTGGATAACACCCTGGTGCGGCGATCAAACGCGCAGCCTTAATTTCAGCACTGCGGATTTCTGGTAGACCGTAAATTGCCTCTGCTAACAAGTCGGGTGCTGGATGCTTGTGTTCATAGAATTCTTCGTACACCGCTGCATCATGCAAACGAAAATCCGCACTTAGGTCGATGACTTTCAGTCCACGTTCTAACAGCTCTCTGGCAATTTCCGCTGCCACTCCGTGGGGGAGCGCGAGAAAAGCCACCTGCGCACCGGTTGCGGCGATGGCATCTGCATCTGGTGCTATGAAAACGAGATCGGCACCCTTGGCGTTGCCGAAACGCGGAAAGACGCTGGCCAGTGATTTCCCGGACTCTTGGCGAGAGGTCGCGGCGACCAGTTCCACACCAGGGTGGATCAGCAGTAAGCGAAGCAGTTCCATCCCAGTGTACCCGCTGGCTCCGACGATGGCAGTTTTGATACGATTCACGTGATGGAAATGCCATGGATTTCCGTGCTTGCCAATCCGCATTTAGCCTGTTTGCTTCGCCATCCGTTCACGTGACGGGCTGTAGCGCAGTC
>VFJU01000413.1 GCA_009885905.1 Verrucomicrobiota bacterium | reverse complement strand
CCGTATTTCGCGAGCAGATTATAGACGGTTCTTTCGGCAATGCCCAAGTCGCGCGAGGTGCGGGCTTTGTTTTCTCCACAGCGCTGATAGGCTTCGATGAAGGTGAGTCTTTCCACATCCTGGAGGGTGCGATGGCCGCTTGGGTCGGTGGAAGGAGCCCCTTGGCGATCGTTGAGGAGCGGCGCGAAGTCCCGCTCTTCAAGTTCCTCGCCAGTCGCGAAGACCGTGGCGCGCTCGATGACGTTCTCCAACTGGCGGATATTACCCGGCCAATGATGGTTTTTCAGAACTTCGAGCGCGGAGGGGGCCATCCTCCAAGGCAAGGCACCGCGCTTGGCTGCGATGTGTTCAAGCACCGAGTTGACCAAGTCGGGGAGATCCTCGATGCGGTCCCGGAGGGGTGGTAGGTGAAGTTCCAGAATATTCAGGCGATAGTAGAGATCCTCACGGAAGCGACCGTCCGCCACCCTGGCTTGCAGGTCGATGTTGGTGGCTGCGATAATGCGTGCTTCGGTTCGCAGGATCCGGTTGCCACCCACCCGGAAGAACTCCTGGTTCTGGAGAACGGTCAACAGCTTGGGCTGGAGCTTGGCGGGAAGGTCGCCGATTTCATCGAGAAAAATCGTGCCTTTGCTCGCCTGTTCAAAGCGTCCCGCTCGCGCAGCCGTCGCTCCCGTAAAGGCTCCCTTTTCGTGGCCGAAAAGCTCGGACTCTAGCAGCTCGCGTGGCAATGCCGGGCAACTCACTGGAATGAACGCCTCCGCCGCCTGTGGACTCAGGCGGTGGATCTCACGCGCGATGAAAGTCTTTCCGGTGCCGCTTTCTCCAGTTAAAAGCACGGTGATGTCGAGTCGTGCTGCCTTTTCCATCTGAAGGAACAACTCGCGCATCCGCGGACTCTGGCTCTTCCAGCTCATGCTCGTGCTCGCGCTCGTGCCGTTTTGGGATCCCGTGTCGACGATCAGCCGCGGTTCCGAGGCCTGTTTCCGCACCCTGCACGCTTCGCCGATGGTGCTGAAAAGGCGGTCAAGATCGAATGGCTTGGTCAGGTAATCGTCAGCTCCCGCCTTAAGCGCACGCACGGCGGTTTCCGCATCGTTCAACCCGGTCAGCATGATCACCGGCACATCAGGCTGTTTTTCACGAAGCTGCGCGAGCACCTCGATGCCGTCCCCGTCCGGCAGGCCATGGTCCAACACCACTGCCATGATGGCGGAGTTCAAAAGCTGGAGACCCTCGCGCCCCGTCTCAGCCGCCACTGGATGCCAACCCCTGCTTTTCGCAGAAATGATCAATAGGTGCCGGAGTGATTCATCGTCATCGACGATCAGGATGTTCGGTTTGGTCTCGGTAACGGACATCGCAAGAATGGGGCAGCAAACGCTCAGCTAACTCTATAGCGAGACTATTTACTGACGCAAGCTTCAACTATAAAATAGTCCAAGTTTCCGCGAATGCGGGTCATCCCAGTTCCAAAAATGGATCAACCTGCCGGAAGAGTTCCTCCCTAAGGAGACATCTCATTCGCGGCAGGTTGATTTTACCCCCCCCGGGACGAAATATACTTTGCTCGTGGTGTGCCAACTTGGAGAATTTTCAACAAATGACTTAATATCAACGAATTATTTATCAAAATACGTTAGTGGCGGCCGACTGGCATGGATGGTTTCCTGCATATTTTACAGGCTCCCGCGCAAGGCTTGCAGGGTTCGCCAGAACGGGTGGGGGCAGGAGCTGGTCCATCCAAACGTGGAACCTCTGAAAGACGACCTCGTCGTGCGAGGCGATTCGGCGAAAAACCAATGTCTGGCGAGCCATCAATTGTTGCGGAATTTACTGCAATTTTTACAGGCTTTTCTCGTTCGGGAAGGATTCGAGAGCAGACCACTTATTTTTTAGTGGTCTCACAATCAGCGGGTTATGATTATCATCACACTTTGGCACGGAACGTGTAAGTACCTGAACCTGGAACGTCAAAGTCCGTCCAAGAAGGCCAGACCAAGTCAACGGGGATATTGCAAAAACTGCCCGTCGTTCCTATCAACCAAACGAACGCCAAAAACTCATGAAAGCCGCCAATCTACAAGAACCCAACCCATTTCCGAATAACATCATCGAATTTCCGAAATGCACCAGCCGGGAGTTGGAAGTCACCCGCAAACTGTCCACACAAATTTCGCGCGCGAATGGAATAGAAAACACCAAATCTGGTATGACCAATATCCGCCAATTTCGATCGCCGTCGACTGATATCGGGCATCGTCTCGTTTCCGATGCCCGCACGATCCTCGCGAAACGTTTCGGGATCTATGGCGCGCTGGCGATTCCAAATATGGATTATGCCCGTTTGACCAGATCCCGGCGCCTGGCCTTGGAGTTGAACTTCTGTATGAGTAGCCCGGAGTCCTCCCTGGCTGCCGACGCAGCCAACCAAACCGCCATGTCATGAAAACTCGAATCACCCAATCCCAAATCAAGAAGCTTTTGGCTCTGAAGGGTGCGGAGAGACCGCCAGAAAATTTCTTCGTGGATTTCATCCAAGAGTTTCACCGGCGCATGGATGCGGCCGAATTCGAAATCCCAGACAAAATTTATAGTTTTGTTGATAGGTCAATCTACCTTGCACCCACTCCATCACCAGCCCCATTTCGATTTCTCGGACACCAGCGGTAACTCGGATATCTGAGCGCACTGCATGTGGCCTCTCCAAAGAAACCATGAACCCAAAAAACAGACACCATGAAGACCATGACCAAACCCGTCGTGCGGATCGGAGACCCCGTGAACCGCACGTTCCAACCCGTCCTTGAAATCGACGCCCATGCCTTGTTGTGGGCGAGCGCCAAGGGACGGGATTTCATCCCCGCCAGCGCGACGATTGGCCGCAAGATTTATCAAAACGGCCCGCTGCGCCAGGAACCACTGCCAGACGCCCGCATGTATCCCGTGCTGCACGAAAGGCTTGGTGCTCAACTATCAGCTTCACACGCGGAACGAGGTGGGTACCGATCCATTGTTTGCCATCGCGTTCGAACGCGCGGTGCTGCTTCCGGACGGCACGACACAGCCATTTTCCACCGCGACCGCCAGCATCATTTCAAAGGTCAAACAGCAGCCTTACCTTGTCTTATTTTGATTTGGTAAATCAAAAATGTTAGAACATCAAGACCATGTAGGTAAATTGTTGAAGTGCGTAACCCGACCCGTTTTTTGGAAGACGCTCCGCGCCCTCGGTAGGGCTGACCCTCCGTGGTCGGCCGAGCCTACGAAAGGTAGGGCGCTCTCGCCGAGAGCGCAGGCGAAAGAGACGAGAACGTGTAGCCCAAGAAAAGCCGGAACGTCGCCCTTGGTATCGACCGTTTGCTCCACTTTCACCGGTTCCCCCGGAGGTGGAACCCTACCTGATAAGGCGCTCTTGCCGAGCCCATGAAAGGGCGAGCACCCTCAGGGCCCGACCGACTGCGCGATCCGATAGAAGCCTCGCGGGCTGGTCGCGGCGGTGTCGATCCAGCTCAGCGTCGCGTCCGACGCTTGCACCGGACCGTGGACATTGTTCCAACCCTCGAGTCCGGTGCTCCGCTCAATCCGATACCACAGCCCTGGCACGGTATCCCAGACCAGCAGCGCCGTTGTAGCATCCGGCCGTGTGATCTTTGGCACCATCGGCTCCTCCGCGATGCGACCCTCCCAGAATTTCGGTGCCAGCGCCCACGCCTGCTTCCCGCACTGCGACCCGACCACCCGGGCCGGCAAGTCGTCCGCCTGCGGATGGATGCCTCCCCAGCGGCGGGAAACGCCCGCTTCGTCGGCGGCATCGAAATAGGTCGCCCATTGCAAATTCACCGTCACCGATGGGCCGAACTCGAAATCCAGGTAGCCGTCCGCCGGGGCGCTGAAGTTGCCAATGCCACCGGGAAAGAACGCGCTGCCAGTGATCGCCGCGAGCACTTCCGCAGCCGCTCGGCTGAAGGTGCTGTGGCCCGACATGTAGCCAGGAAAGGCCGGCGAGACAAAAGTCCGATCCTGATAGGGAAACCAATCCGTCCCCCGGATCCAGCGCGGCAGACTGCGCTGCACCGTTGGGTCCTCGGGCCGACCCGGCCAAGTGAAAACCACCACCTCGCCGATCGCGAAGCCGCTCTCGTGGTGTGCTCCGCCGAGCGTCAGCGAAGCCGCCGTGACCACATCCACCAGGCCCGGCACCAGCGGCAGACCTTCTGGATGATAGCCCGGCAGTCCGGCGTCCGACGACTGACCTTGCAGCGCCATGAAACGGATCATCGAGATCGGCCGCGGCGAGTCGTATTTTCGCTTCAGCGACCACGCCGCACAGGCCGCGTCGTGCGTCGCCCCGGTCAGCGCGAAATAGAGCTTCACATCCCACTCTAGGTCGCCGACCACCGGCCCGCTGCCGCCGATTTTTTTCACCGCCAGCGCATCGCTCACCTCGTTGGCGATCCTATTCCAATGACCCGGCGGCGTTTCGGAATCCGGGCCGTCCGCCCAGTATTCCGCCATCACCCGAACATAGTCGCCCCGCGGCACCCATTCGGACAGATAAGGCTGACCGGTTGTGGGATTCAACAAATGGCCGGTGCCCGTCTCCGTGCCCAGCGGGTGGTTCCCTTGCGCCGCCGGTGAAATGTCGATCAGTTCCATCGATCCAAGCGCGCGACTCTTCTCCAACACATCCAAGGCCTGTGCCCGGTAGGCCGCCGCCTGACCGCCACGCAGTTTCGGGGGTCCACCGGGATCGATCCACGGTTGCGCCTGATCCTCGCGCCGCAGGCTGAAAGCACGCGTATTCAGCCAAGTCACGCCGACGAAGGGTTGCAGAAAAATCGGCCCGACCCCGTTTTGCGCGAAGCCCTCGTCAAACGTCAGCGGATGCCAGTGATCCGGATCGGCCCCGGCCGGATAGCCGCCCAGCGGCGCGCCGTTTTCGATCACCTCGAAGACCGGTTGAGCGTTCACATATGCCGGATCCTTGTAGCCCGCCGCCTCACCAGAGCCATCGGCCAAGCCCCAAGTGAGGATCGATGCCGCGATGCGGTTGCCCAGCGCCGCCGGGCTGCTGCCAGTGGTGCTTGTGATATTCTTGTCGTAGCCCAGCGCCGCGATCCGTGCGTCCAGCGTCGGCAGCGTGATGTCCTTGTTCACGGAGTTTGCGAAACGGGCGCGCAAGATCCGGTAGGCTGCGTAGCTGATCGCCTCCCGCCGGGCCGCCTCGATGTCAGGCGCGGTCGCCCGTTCGTGATGAATGTAGCCGATCGCCAACGCATCGTACGCCGCCCATGCGTTGTACATCCCTGTGGCCACATGGAAAAGATTTCGCGCATGGACCGGCGGATGCGGCACGTCGGCGCGGATCGCGGCCAGGATCTCCTCGTTCCACTGTCGCGCCACGCTGGGCACGGCGTGACAAGGCAGGACGCACGAAGCGAGCGCCAACACATGGCCGAGCAGACGAATAAATTTCATTCCTTTTTCCAATTAACCAGCACCTAGGATCGGCGGCAAGTGTGTTTTTACCTACTCATCGAATTGATTCTATCTCTCTCTTTGCGACTCCGCCTCGCGATGATAAAATAGTCGCAAAATATTACCTTGCGTGCCGCGAAGTAGGGAATAAAATATTTTTCAATT
>VFJU01000383.1 GCA_009885905.1 Verrucomicrobiota bacterium | reverse complement strand
CTAGCAATAAATTACTCACAGCAAATGACTTGCCTACGTTTGGCGAGGAGATCAAAGGGCTTTCCTACCTCCCACGTATTTTGGCAAAAGGACGGGCGAAACTACGCGGCGAGCTCGACCCAGACCTCATGTATGGCTGCGGTGGCGACCGAAATTTCCTGAAAAAACACGGCGATATTCACCTAGCAGATTTTCTCCGTCGCCTCTGGGCCGCTGGCGAAGATGACACCAAAATCACTGACTGGCTTCTCGACCAAGACGATTGAATCCAATCGCCAAAAAATCCAACACCACCCACCAAACGAAAACTCCGTGCTTGCCTCCAAGGGCAGTGCGTCTTATCCCCATTCACCAATCATGGCTAGTACACCGATCATCAACCTCCGCAAGGGGCACGCCGTCCGTCACAATAACGAAGTCTGCCTCGTGATCGAACACGAGCTCAAAACACCTCCTCGGATGGCGTCTTACGTCCAAATGTCGATCCGCAGCGTGGCCACCAAAAAAGTTTTCAACTTGCGCATGACCTCGAACGACAGCGTCGAGGGCGTGGTGCTCGAACGCACCCCACATGAATATTCCTACAAGGACAGCAGTGGATATCATTTCCTCGACCCGATCACTTACGAGGATGCGGTGGTTTATGAAGATCTCATCGAGGGGGTTAAAAACTACCTCATCGAGGGGCAAATCTACAACTTGATGGTCGCGGACGGCATCGTGGTCGCGGTGGATCTACCACTTTCGATGGTGATGACCGTGACGGAATCCTCGGAAGGTGTCAAAGGAGACTCCGCGAACAACGTCTACAAGCCCGCAGTCATGCAGACCGGTTTGATCGTCCAAGTGCCTCTTTTCATCAACGTCGGTGAGAAAATCAACGTGAAAACCGAGGACAACTCGTACACTGGGCGCGCTCAAGGCTGAGCTAGGTTGAACGATTTCACCTCCCAAACGGGCGGCCTATCTGGACCGCTCGTTTTTTATGAGTAGGCGAAAACCAGCATCTTGGGTAATTAAGGGAACTTAAATTTCTCTTGATCTGAAACCCTCGATTTGGGACAAATAGCTCGCCATGAAAACCACCCAATTGCTTGCAGCACTAGCTTTAATCACTTCGGCGTCCCACGCCATTGCGAAGTCGGAACTCGAGGCACTTCGTTCGCTTTGCGCCGAGCAAGAGCGGCAGATCCACCAACTGGAAACCGAGAATTCACAAATCCGCGATGACCACCAAGCGGCGGTAAGGCCAAAACCTCAGGTCAATTTAAGAGCGGCCAGCCAAACGCAAACCATCGCGACCACCACCGCAACTAAATCCAATACATCTCAGACCGCTGGCTCAGTTTATACGGTAAAAGCCGGCGATAGTATCGACAAGATCGCGCGCAAAGTCGGAATGACTGCTGATAAACTTTTGAAGGCGAACGGATTGAAGCCGGACTCAATCATTCAACCCGGCCAAAAGCTCAATACCAGCGGGCCCGTCACCGCGACCCAGACCCCGATTGCGAACGTGCCGGTACCCGCGCCGGTACCAGTGCCAGTGAAAAAAACGGTCGCAGCCACTCCACCACCGCGTCCTAACGGAAAAACTCACACCGTCCAAGCGGGAGAAACTTTCTATAGCATTTCAAAAAAATACCGGATCGATACCGCCTTGCTTATCGCCGCGAACCCTTCGGTAAGCCCTTCCGCACTCCGCCCGGGCCAAGTTCTCAGCCTTATCAGCAAAGAAGCCCCCACCGCAGCCCCACTGCCAGAACCGACTCCGGTAGAGACGCCAGTCGTCGAAAATGAGGCGACCGATCCCCCGCCCGTCTCGCAGCCTAGTCCTCCCTCTGAAGCAGTCGAAACCGTCAATACTGTTACCATCGACGATGAAATGACTTACGCAGAATTCGCCGCCAAACATGGCACGACGGTCGAAAAGCTGAACGCTAATAACGGATTCGATCTGGTCGGGTCCACTATCTTGGCAAAGGGATCTCAAATCTACGTGATGGAGAAAAATTAACTCTCCCGAAAACTCGGATTCGTAAAATCTAACGACTAAATATTCCCCCATGCGTGCCTAAGTATAAGGCGTTCGCCAGCGCTCCCAGCCACCCCCTGGCGGCAAGCAAATTCCAAAACTGCACACTTGCCACTCATGGATGCGCTCGCCACTTTCTCACTCATGTCACGCACCCACCGCATCACGATTCTCGCCGGAGACGGCATCGGCCCAGAAGTCATGGCCGAGTCTCTCCGTGTCCTCGACGCCCTCGAAACTCGATTCAGCTTCACCGTCTCACGCACCGAACACCTCGTGGGTGGCGCTGCCATCGACGCCACAGGCCACCCCCTCCCTCCAGAAACCGTCGCCGCTAGCGAGGCTGCTGATGCGATCCTCTTCGGCTCCGTCGGTGGACCGAAATGGGAAAATCTCCCGCCCGATATCCAACCCGAACGCGGTGCCCTGCTCCCTCTCCGCAAGCACTTTGGCCTCTTCGCGAACCTACGCCCCGGGGTTTGCCTTCCCGCTCTCACTCACGCATCGCCGGTCAAACAAGAACTCATCGCCAATGGTTTCGACGTACTCTGCGTTCGTGAACTCACCGGCGGCATCTATTTCGGCACTCCCAAAGGACGAGAAGAACGCAATGGCGAACCTGTCGCTTTCGATACCATGGTCTATCAGAAAAGCGAAATTCAACGCATCGCCCGCGTCGCCTTCACCGCTGCCATGGGTCGCAAAAAACAACTGCTTTCCGTGGACAAGGCAAACGTTCTCGCCTCCTCGGTGCTTTGGCGCGAGACAGTCATCGAAATCGCAAAAGAATTTCCAGAAGTCCAACTCTCGCACATGTATGTCGATAACGCCGCCATGCAGCTGATCAAGCGCCCCGGCTCGTTCGATGTGCTCGTCACGGAGAACCTCTTTGGCGATATTCTATCAGATGAAATGGCGATGATCTCCGGTTCACTCGGTATGCTTCCATCCGCTTCGCTTGGCAAACAACGCGACGATGGTCTCTACTTCGGTCTTTACGAACCATCCGGCGGCTCCGCTCCCGACATCGCAGGACAAGGCATCGCCAACCCGATCGCACAGATTCTATCACTCGCCATGCTCTTGCGTTTTTCACTGGGTGAAATCGAAGCAGCGGATGCGATCGAAGCAGCAGTCGCCAAAACAATCGCGGACGGCTATCGTACGGGCGACATCTCTACCAGCCAATCCGGCGAGACAAAAGTCGGCACCAAGGGCATGGGAGACGCAGTACTGGCGCGTCTCT
>VFJU01000119.1 GCA_009885905.1 Verrucomicrobiota bacterium | reverse complement strand
TGGTGAATTTATTGATACACACAAGACGACAGTTTCTCCGTGGCGCGGGTGCATGGATGGGAGCTTCGGCATTGGGATTTGCTGCGGATGATGATAAAATCAAAACGATTTCCATTTTTCACACCACGGATCTTCATGGACATATCGTGCCCACTCAGACTTATGATGGGGTGTTAGATGTTGGAGGCTTTGCCCGTTGCGCTTCGTGTATTCGTCAATGGCGCAAGGAAGTGCCGGATTCTTTGTTGCTGGACATCGGCGATGTCTATCAGGGAACTGCTGAAAGTTTGATAAACGGTGGGAAGTTGATGATCGGGCTTTTCAACCGAATGGGGTACGACGCATGGACGCTTGGAAATCATGATTTCGACTGGGGGCCTGAGCATCTTGAATCGAATCTTCGTCTTTCAAAGATGCCCGTGCTGACGGGAAATCTTGTGAGAGAGGGAAAATTTTCTGGGGCGTTTGATGGTTCATGGGAAGGGGTAAAACCATGGGTTATGAAAGAGGTTGGCGGATTCCGCATCGCACTGATTGGCTTGGTGACCCCGGGATTACCCTACTGGTTATCCTCCACAACTCTCGGAGGAGTTTCTGCGTCGGATCCATCAGATGCACTTAAAAAATCCATCGCCGAAGCTCGCTTGGCTAAGGCGGATGCCATCGTGGTGATGGGTCACATGGGCTGGCGAATCAAGGATGACTTTGCAAATCCAGTCCGTGAAATTCTTAAAGCGAATCCAGACGTGGATATCTTTCTTGCGGGTCATACGCACCAGGACAAGCCATCGTGGAACTCGGGTCGCGTCGTTTGTTCGCAGGCGAGTTATCACGGAATCCACATGGGTCGTGTGGATCTTCGGTTTGATAGAGAATCTAGAAAACTTATCGAGCGTCGTGCATTTACGGTGCTGATGGACCGCCAGTTCGATCTGGATCCTGTTGTGATGGAGATCGCGCAACCTGAAATAAACAAAGCCACTGAACAACTGGCTCGGTCGATTGGAGTCGCCACACAGGTCATTCCAGGCAAAGGCAGGGATAGTCGTTTGGTGCAGCTTTATTGTGAGTTTTTTAGCGAAGCGCTGCAGCGAAATCATACGCCAGTGGACGGAGTTTTTCACGGTACTTTTGCGACCGGTGACGTGGCAGCAGGGGAGATTAAAGTGGCGGACTGTTGGAAAATGATTCCCTATGAGAATTTGCTTTCTACCGCAGAACTCAGTGCCGCCGAACTTATCGAGATCGTTGCTGAAGATCGTAAGGATCGTGGGTCAGATCGAACACTTTGGCCATTCAATATTGAGTTAGATCGTAAAGGTAAAGTCACTTGCTTCCTTTATAAAGGCAACCCTGTCGCTACGGATCAACGCTTTATCATTGGATTCAACAGTTACGATCTCCAGTCTGGTGGGCGTAAGTTGATGCGGCTGAGAGAAATCGCCATGAGTCCTTCAGCGAAGCGCATCAACTCTGAGATTGATACTCGCGGCGCGTTGATCGAAGGGATTCTCAACCGCAAAGAAGTCGCATGAATTTCTTGTTGCTCAGCGTGAAGCGATCACCTCAACCGTGAACCCCTTCAGGTAGCCCGTCTCTGGGATTGAAATAAGAATTGGGTGATCGTCCCTTTGGGCGTGGTTCATGACAAGTCGTGCTGACTTTTTCGCGTCGACTGCTGCGGAGACGAGATTTTCCATGAAGAGCTCTCTTGAAGCGTGGTAGGAGCAGCAGAAGGAAGAGAGAAGACCACCTTTATCTAGCAGTTTCAAAGATCGCAAGTGGATCTCTTTATAGCCACGCATGGCATCCATGAGCGTTGCTTTGTTTCGAGTGAAACTTGGCGGATCGAGGATGATGAGGTCGTAGTCGGGTTTGGCGTGTTTGAGGAAATCAAAGACATTATGCTCTAACACTTCGATGTCGAGGTTGTTGAGCTTAGCGTTTTTGCGAGCCGCTTCGCAGGCACTGGCTGATACATCAATGGCGGTGACTTTGGCGGCGCCAGCTTTCGCACAGGCTAGGGCGAAACCGCCTTGGTTGGTGAAACAGTCGAGCACACGCTTGCCTTTGGCGAGTTGCGCGACCTCGGCGTGGGCTTGGAGCTGGTCGAGGTAGAGTCCGGTTTTTTGCCCGTCAAATAAGTCGACCTCGAAGCTGATGCCATTTGCGTTGACCATGAATGCGCCGGGGTTTTCACCGTGCAGCATTTCGATACCCGGCTCCATGCCCTCGGCCTTGCGATAGGGCGAATCGTTTCGCAGAACCATCGAGACTGGGTTGAGTTGTTGAATCAGTGCGTCGCGTATCACCTCTTTTCTTAGATCCATGGCGAGCGTGAGTGTTTGAACCGAGAGGTGGTCGCCATAACGATCCACAATCAGACCGGGCAAACCGTCGGATTCGCTCCAAACAAGTCGTGCGAGTGTTTCATCAATGCCACGCTGTTTGCGGTGTTCGATGGCTTGGCCGATGCGCCGGACAAAAAAGTCGAGATCGAGGTCTTGGCGACGGCGTGAAAATCGCCGTGCGACGATTTGCGAGAGCGGATTGTAGATCGCCGAGCCGAGTGGCCGATCTCGGAAGTCTTTAAGCGTGATGACGTCCCCCGGTTTGGGATCGCCGAAAGATTTCTTGATTTCGGTGGCATAAACCCACTCGTGACCGTGAAAAATGCGTGCTCTGGGTGAGATGATAATGCCTGCCATGGGGCGGGAATGTCGACCAGCGGAAGGGGGGTTGTCGAATACGAAACGAAAGAAGAGTGAAGTCTGTAGCGAATTCCTCTTGATCACGTTCGCTGTAAGGCATACGGAAGACCTAGCAACCATGGGACAACAAACGAAAAAGATCATCAAACGCCGTCGCCGCGCCGATTACTTGAAGCGCAAAGCGGATACAGCAAAGCTCGGCGGTACCGTCAAGAAGCCCGCCGTAAAGAAGACCGAGTCGGCGAAAAAAGCCCCAGCGAAAAAAGCTGCCGCTAAAAAAGCACCCGCAAAGAAGGTCGCTAAGAAAGTTGCCGCTGCCGCGCCTGAAATCTCAGTCTCGGAAACGACGGAGGAATCCTAAAGTTTTTCAATTTTCGATCATACCATTTTCACGAGTCGCTTCGAAAGAGGTGGCTCGTTTTTGTTTCGTGCGCTGGGGTTGACGGGTAAGCCGTCGCCCGCCATCTTACAGCATGAACGCAGGGGTAAATTACAAGATCGGTAACGAGAAACTGGTGAAGGTGCTTGAAGGTGCCTCCTCTCACTTGCGCGGCTTGCTTGACCGGCAAGGTCGCCCTGATGGAGCCCTTCGGATCGCGGTGGTTGGCGGTGGTTGCTCGGGATTGCAGTACAAAATGGATTTGGTCGATGGCCCACGAGATCGCGATATTTTGGTTCCAAGCAATGGCGTGAACGTGGTGATTGATCCCAAAAGCGCGCTCTTTGTCAGTGGTAGCGAGTTAGATTTTTCAGACGATTTGCAGCAGGGTGGTTTCAAAGTTAGTAACCCAAATGCGGTAGTCACCTGTTCCTGTGGAGAAAGCTTTGCGGCATAGTGATGAAGAATATTGATTTATTCTGAATTTCCACGAGATATTTAAGGAGATGAAATTTCTAGGAGTCATGCTATTTACCGTTTTTTCCGCGTCCCTGTGGATGGCGGCGGTGACATTAGATTCACCAAGAGGGGTGGCCATCAAAGCACAACCCAAGCCCCTGAGCGAACTGATCCAAGAACTGGCGGATGAAAAGTTCAGTGTGCGTGAATCCGCCACCGCGGCGATCTGGCAGATGGGCGAGGCAGCGCTTGAGGGTTTGCAATCAATCGCGTTGGGTGACGACCCAGAGCAGGCGTATCGCGCGCGTGAGCTGATTCGCAAAATTCAATTAAACATCACTCCAAGCACCGACCCGTTCGTCATCGCCCTTATCGAGCGCTACGCCAAGGCCTCAGACAATGAGAAGGTGAATTTGTTTAGTGAGTTGCATAAACGTCGTGCATGGCGGCAACTCCTCAAACTATATGCGGCGGAGGCAGACCCAAAGATACAGAATTTATTGATGGGCTCCGGAAAATTAGAGGGCGTGGCGGTTATTGCCGCTCGCGAACGTCTGATCGTGGGCGATTCAACAGGCGCGCGTGAATTCTTAGAAATGGCGACAGCTGATGCGCCCGGTCTCATGGCGCTTGCGGACTTTCATCGTAGCCAAGGAACATTGGACGCTGAGATCAAGCGTGCCAAGGCACTCGGTGGGGTCCAAGGTGCATCTTGGCTGCTCGCACTCTACCGAGCGTCAGGAAATCTAACGGAAGCACGAGACGCAGCAAATGCGGCTGAGGATTCGGCTCTATCCGTGGCGATGTCGACTCTTCTCGGCGACCCTCTCCCATGGTTGCGCAAGTGTGATGCGATCAGCGATGGTGATGTTAACTACAAGCCCTACACTCAAGTCGCGCTTAAGCGCTGGGAGGGCAAAAATATCGAGCCTGCCGATCTCGAGCCATTGATGCGCTCAGTAAGTTCTAACGAAAGAAATGAACGCCAAAGTGCGATGAATGCCTTGTTTCTGCTAGGTTACCCTGAGCTGGCCGAGCAGGCTTATATTACAAGTTCGCGGCTGTCGGCGTTCGCTTACTTCGATACACTCGAGCGAATTCCTCAAGCGTTGGAGACACTCGGAATCGACCCGGTCAATCCAGACTACCCGGCATGGGTGTCGAAACAATTTAAGCATTTATCAGAGGCGGGATTTGACGATGATCCAAACAACTCGCTGTCTGGTCAGCAACTTGTGCTACTGGGGAATTTCCTAGAAAGGCACGGGTTGAACGACGAATGTTCGTCAGCTTTTTTAGAGCCATTACATGCTCTTGCTGAGAATGACCCCAAAGTTTTTACCGAGTTTCTGAGTCAACTTTTTGGTGGAAACTCACCGTCCAGTGGCGAGTCGTACGGGGCGCCACAAGTGGCGAAGCAGGCCGCCGCCGCTTGGGCTGGAGATCGTGCGGACCGTTGGGATGAGGTGGTCAGCTGTGCCTTCGGCGGCGAAGATTGGGTGGTGTCCTTGTGGAGCTGGTTGGCGGAGATCGAGCCGAAGGCGACGCCGATTGAGCGGTTCGATGGGATGCTCGCACTCTGTGGAATGGGTCGTGATCCACAAGGACTTCGAAATAAATGGCTTAACAGGGCCTGGCAGGCGATTGAGCAAGCCCCACGAGGAAATCGGAATGGGTTGTTAGAAAAAATGGCTTTTATTCTCGACCAGAATCCTGATGTGACTAACAACCTCAAGCTCTGGGATCAATTGCCAGAAGATGTTCGTAATCAAAATTCATGGCGAGGACATCTTTTGGACATCTCTGCGGTTGGGCGTTGGGAGGAATCAGTCGATTTTTTCCGCAAACAAATTCGAGAGATATTTGAGAAAAATGGCAGTCATGAACCATCTCTGTACGCATGTCTGGCAGCTTCGTTGCGTAATGCGGGACATGCTGAGGCGGCGGCGGATCAGGACGCACTGGTGGAAAAATTGGCGCTCGGCAACGATGCACTTGAAATTGCCAACGCATACGCGTTCGGATCGGACTACAAGCGTGCGGCAGAATGGCGGTCCCGTGCCGCTCGGCAAAGCGACCCTTCTTCCGTGGGCTTTTTCTTGGCACTCCAAATGAATACCGAGACGCTCATTCGCCAAGAAAAATGGGTGGAAGCTGCTGCCGCATCGGAGGTGGTTGCACAAGTCAGCGCGTCGGTCGAGTCTGGAAGCGTCCTGCCAATCGCCGCCCTGAGACTGAGACTGCAATCGGACCTCGGCAGAGCCCTCGCCAACTTGAAGAAAGACCGAGTACAATCCATCGCACTTCTCCGGCGATGCCACGGGATATTTCCGATTGACGGCTCGCTAGCAGATGATTTTTTCCCATCCATCCGAAAAATGGGCCTCGTTCAAGAACACGATGAGTGGTTTAAAATTTCATGGGAGCAAATCGGTAATGTCCTAAAGCTCTATCCTGATTGCGACAACACCTGCAACACCGCTGCATGGTTGGCCTCTAGAGCGCTACAAAATCTCGACCAAGCGAGGAACTACGAGCAGCACGCGCTCACCCTGAATCCAGAACAGCCCGCCTACATGGACACGATGGCGGAAATCGAGTTTGCGAGAGGAAATCGCGAGAAGGCAATCGAGTGGTCTACCAAAGCCGTTAATTTCCTGCCTAGTGACAGTCAGTTACGTCTCCAACATGCTCGATTTCGATCAAGTCCCTTGCCTCGATAGGCTTGACACCATCGCCCCGCTAAGGCGGGATTCTGCCCCCATGCCTAAACTTTCAATCCGTAACCTAGATGTATCCTCCAAAGAAGTCCTCATGCGTGTGGATTTCAACGTCCCTCTCAAAGACGGCGCCATCACCGATGACACTCGGATCAAGGGCGCTTTGCCATCGATTCTTCAACTGATTGCGGGAGGGGCGAAGGTGGTTCTTTGCTCACACCTTGGTCGGCCGAAGGGTGGTTTTGAAGCCAAGTATTCACTTGCCCCAGTTGCTGCGCGTCTATCAGAATTACTGGGTCAGCCGGTAAAACTTGCGCCTGACTGCATCGGTGCTGAGGTGGCAACCCTTCGCTCAGCCCTTCAACCTGGTGAAATTCTCATCCTTGAAAATACCCGCTTCTATCCTGAGGAAGAATCTAACGACGCAGCTTTTGCAGAAAAACTCGCCGGCACGGCGGAAATCTATATCAACGATGCGTTCGGTACCGCACACCGCGCTCATGCCTCCACCGAGGGTGTGACTCATTTCGTGAAACAAAGCGCCATGGGCCTGCTCATGGAGCGTGAGTTGGAATATCTCGACGGCAAACTCCAGAACCCTGAAAAACCATTTCTCGTAATCATGGGTGGAGCCAAGGTTTCGGATAAAATTCAGGTTATCACCGCTCTCATGGAAAAAGCGGATGCGTTTATCATTGGCGGAGCCATGGCTAACACATTTCGTAAGGCTCAAGGGTATAATGTCGGCGACAGCCGAGTTGAAGCGGACAAACTCGAACTAGCTCTCGACATTCTCGCCAAAGCTAAAGCCAAGGGCGTGCGCTTCCTGCTTCCTGCTGACACCCGCATCACCCAAGAGTTCAAGGAGGGCGCTATCACGCAAGTGACTGCGCCATACGAACAAGGCGGAGAAACACCACAAGGCTGGGAAGGAATCGATATTGGCGATGTCGCGATCGATGAATTCTGCGCGGAAATCGCTAAGGCAAAAACGATGATTTGGAATGGTCCGATGGGCGTTTTCGAAATTGAAAGTTTCGCCAAAGGTACGCGCGCCATCGCGGAGGCGATGGCCAACAGCAACGGCGTCACCATCGTGGGTGGTGGCGACTCGGTGACTGCCGTCAATCAGTTCGGCCTCGACAATCAAATGACCTTTATTTCCACCGGTGGTGGCGCTTCGCTTGAACTTCTTGAGGGGAAAATTCTCCCTGGAGTGGCGGCTCTAAGCGAAGTCTGAAATTGATAACATATATCTGCTAACACCCCATCCTAACATAAATGAACCGTAAACCAATCTTTGCAGCCAATTGGAAAATGAACAAGGGAGCCTCCGAAACGGAGGATTTTGTGAAAAGTTTTCTCTCGAAAATCCAAGGCGAGAATTTCCCATGCGAGATCGTGATTGCTCCGCCATTTATATCACTGCCAAAACTTGCGGATATCCTTCACACCGCCACCGCTGGTCAAAATGCCCATGCAATTCAAATTGCAGCACAAAATTGTTCGCAATATGACTCAGGAGCTTACACCGGTGAGGTCAGCGTACTCATGCTTCGTGAGTTCTTTGTCCATT
>VFJU01000342.1 GCA_009885905.1 Verrucomicrobiota bacterium | reverse complement strand
GCCTATCACGATTCCGAATTGAACTGCTAGATGAAGCAGAAGATGCGAGAAAAACTATCAGCGCTTATCAAGACCTCATGAACGGAAAATCAAATGCTTTCGACTTAATCGACAAGGTCCAAGCTCTCGAAAAACTTGGCGTCACCGAGGGAACATTGGCAGAACACTGAAAAACCGTTTAACGCACATTGGATGATGATTCGTCCGATAATGTCTTTAGAAATGCGACGAGAGCTATTTGATCATCATCGCTGAGTTGAAGTCCGCCTGCGGGGTGCTTGGCGAGGTTTGGATCAAGCGTCGCGCTACGCTGCACACCCGTGCTATAGTGAGCGATCACCTCCTCGAGCGTTGCGAAGCGACCGTCATGCATGTAGGGAGCAGACATCGAAATATTACGCAAGCTAGGCGTGGCAAATTTTCCACGGTCCGCTTCGTTTCCAGTAACTCGGAAACGGCCAGTATCCCGATTATTTTCAGCGATTCCGTTATTATGAAACTGGTGATCACTGAAAAGCGGGCCACCGTGACAGTGAAAACAATCCGCACCAAGTTGACCCGTACGCGGCTCATACTCCGTCATGAAAAGCTCAAACCCCCGCTTTTCCATTTCTGTAAGTTCGGCCTTACCCCGAAGAGCCCGATCAAATTTAGCATCGTATGCGGTCAGTGTTAGAAGATACTGTTCCAGAGCGAGACCTATTTTTTCTGCAGTAACTTCCGGCGTGCCGAAGGCGGCAGTGAAACGTGGCAGGTATTCACTTTTTGCTTTAAGCTTTGTGACTACCCGCTCTAACGATTCATCCATCTCGGTATGATCTTGGATCGGAATCAAAACCTGATCCCGCAGCGAGGGTGAGCGCCCGTCCCAAAAATAGCTAGATTTCCAAGCTAAATTTACTAGCGGCATGGCATTGCGCGTCCCGACTTGGTCACGTATTCCAACACTAAACTGTCGAGGATCTGCAAAAGCTGAAGATGCGTGGTGGCAAGACGCGCAACTTAGTGTGCCATCGCGAGAAAGCGCCGTCTCGCTGAAGAGCTCCTTACCAAGATCCACCCGCTCATTGATGAGCGGATTATCGCGCGGCAGTTCGGGCACTGGAAAAGTGCCGCTCATGGTGAACCGATACGGTGTAAACTTTGTGGGTAAATAAAGCGGTTTCACCTGAGGGATGCGATTCACCATAGGCGCTGAGGAAAGCACTCTCGTCACGTGAAAGGCACCTGGCAAATTCGCACCCAGCGCGGCTGCGATTGGATCACCCTCTCTCGAATGGGTGGCCGTGCCGTCCTTCGCAAATGACAAAGGACGCGGCGCATTGAGTAATGTACCAAGATCAAAATCTAATAATACCGAGGAATCATGGTTCAAATCTAATGAAATTGAAAAACTGACTCGGGTACGATTTGTATCCCTTGCGAAATGGTATGCATAGCCACTCAATTCACTAGTAACGTTGCGAAAATGTCCTTCTAACGCCATGAAAATGTATCCACCTTGCCAACTCCAATGAAGACCATTTAGGTTAGCATTTAACGGTTGGTCTGCAGGGATCTTGGCAACGTCTGCAGCATTTGCCACCGGATCTGGGCCCACATTGAATCGCAACGCGCGATATTTTCCTGATGGTACATCGTCGATCAAGAAACTTGTCCGTCGCTTTGCCATATCCACCCAAGCATTCTGGTTAGGAATTTCAAACCAAGTTCCATCTTCACGCTCGACCGCGAATCCACTGAGCAGATAGCTCACTCTAGTAAAAGAAAGAGATTCGCCCGAACCATTCTCATAACGCATCGAATCAAGTATTAATGGCTCGTTGTTGAATGTGTGACGAACAGAAATCTCCAGTTTTGCGGCCCAAGAAAGTCCCGCACCTAACCAGCATACGGCACAGACCATGACGAAGAGCTGATTTATATTAACACTAAATTTCATTTTTTATCACTTAAACTTTAATCTGAACACTCTTGCTGCGCAAGTGTGTTTCGATGCTGCCAAGGTCTGTAATCATTGGCTTGTTACGCGCACCCGCACAAACATTCTGGCATTACTTGCAAGTGTGGGTAGCACACGCACAGTGACCGTCTCGGTGATTCCATCGGGATTCGCTACGATACTAACGGTCTCGGATGTGACGCCCGGCGATGGCCAAGTGGTAATATCGTTGCTCATCTCGACGGTATCCATGAGATCGATTGCCCCGATGCGTCGGGGGTAGCTGATTTCGAAATATTTCAATCCATCTCCGGCTTTCGTAACGGAAGCGCCGCGGACGGGATCCTTTTCATGGAGTTGCGGATTGGTGTTGAAGGCGTACTCGAGCAGGTTGTTGCGTCCATCCTTGTCAATGTCGCCAAGTGGGCCGTTGATTGCAGAGCTGATGCTAGGGTCGATGCCGTTCGCGATTTTCCAACTATCGGGGAGGCCGTCGTTTTGAGTACTGAAGGGCTTGATGATGGTCAGGGTGCCTGCGGTGCTGGTGGTGCTACCGTTGGCGCTGCTGGCGATCACGGTGTAGTTTGCAGTGTTAGTTGAATTGAGGTTGTTCAACGTGAGCGTGGCCATGAAGACACCGTTTACATTGACGCCCGCATTGGCGATTTGGTAGTAGCTGGTTGCACCGTTGATGGGTGTGGTGTTCTTCCGCCACTGCACGCTTGGGATTTTGCCATAACTGGTGAAGGGTGCGTAGAGCGTGATACTGCCGCCTTGTTGCACACTCTGCGTCTTTGGTGCCTCACCGAAGTTGGGTGGATAGTTCTCCGGCGTAATGCTGGTGATCGGGGTCGTAAGTGTGGTGATGATCGTGGCGTACACGGCGTTGGCGGCGAGGTCCATGGTCTCATAAGGATCATCGGTCATGTTGAAAAGTTCGTTGCTCGCTGGGGTGCCCTTGGTGCGGATGAGTTTGAACATTTTGCTGCCGCCGAGGACGGGATCTGTAAAGGTATTGAGCGCGGCGGGTTTGGTCACCGAGGTGACGAGGGTCGATGGACGCTGCGGGCCATTTGGGTTGCCGCTATTGATGGAAAGCAGTGCGGGCCAGAGGTTGAGTCCGTCGAAGGGTTTGGTGCCAAGCGCGGTGACCGCGGTAGCGGCGCAGAGCGTGGGGAAAATGTCACCCACCCAGACATACTGGTTGCTGATGACGTTTGTCGCCAGCACTCCGGGCCAACGGATGGCGGCCAGGGTGTGAATGTTGCCACCGTCGTAGCTGTCTTGGTTCTTGGTGCCACGCAGTGGATCGTTGATGGAACCGGTGGGTTCGTTGCCGCCGTTGTCACTCATAAAGAATACGACGGTGTTGTTGGCGATCCCTGCGGTATCAAGGGCGGCGAGTACGCGCCCCATGGCGACATCCATGCAGTCCACGGCAGCGGAAAGGGTGCGACGTGCCAGATTGGTGACACCGAGATTTTGATACTTGGTGATGTAAGCGGTTGGTGCGGAGACGCCTGCATGGACGGCATTGAAGGCAAGATAGAGCAGGATGGGTTTCGACGGATCGCGGTTCTGAATGAGCGAGACCGCCTTGTCGGCAAGCAGGTCGGTGGAGTGACCGCCGTTGCCTTGTAAATCGGTTGTTTCGTTCTGCGTGGCGCCGTTGAGCCACCAATCGACCGCATTGTTCAGACCGGGGTCACTCGTCCGGTGCGTAAAATAATTGATGGCACCGCCATACTGGCCGTAGTGGATATCCCAGCCACGATTGTGCGGCAGATAGGCATCACCCTCCTGTTTTACAGCAAAGGTCGTACCGTTGAGCGTGGTGGTATTGGTGTTGTTTGCCCAACCGCCAAGATGCCACTTGCCGCACATATAGGTCTGGTAACCGGCGGCTTTGAAGGTCTGTGGCATGATGTGCTCACTGAGGTCCAAGCCACGATTGTTGCCGGTAG
Source organism: Verrucomicrobiota bacterium (assembly GCA_009885905.1). Classification (GTDB taxonomy): domain Bacteria; phylum Verrucomicrobiota; class Verrucomicrobiia; order Verrucomicrobiales; family Akkermansiaceae; genus Luteolibacter. Next base: position 430 of record VFJU01000342.1, on the reverse strand, counting down.
CCGTGCGGATCGTGTTGCGACCCGTGAGAAGGCATGAGCGCGTGATGCTGCACACCGGTGTGGCGTAGAATTTCTCCAGACGAATGCCTTTCGCTAGAAAGCCATCCATGTTAGGTGTTTGAATCGGCACCTGCCCTGCAGCGGTGTGATAGCCGACGTCGCCCCAGCCTTGGTCGTCGGTGACAATGATGACGATGTTTGGAGCCATGGCGAAGCTGCTATTCACTAACAGAAGCGTGCAGAAAAATGTGATGCGTTCTTTCATATCCGCGAGTCGTGATCCACTTTACCGCATCACTCGGTAATATCGCTTTGTCGCCACGCTGATCGCTCCGGTATCGGTCCACGTGCCGACTTGGCCGACAGGAGTGTTAGTCCAGTTGATCAGGTTTTCTGATGTTTGAACGGAATAGCTGATACCGGCCTGCGT
>VFJU01000277.1 GCA_009885905.1 Verrucomicrobiota bacterium | reverse complement strand
GTGGCGGCGGCGGGTTTGATCTTGAAGCAGGAAAACATGAAAGCGATGGAGGAGAGGGTGACCATGCTGATGCCGATGCCCGCGGCGGAGAGCGCAAGACGGCTCGCGCCTTCCCACCAATCGGGATAGGCGGCGAACACTTTCATCTTCGGTTCCATGACGAACAAGCCGCCCTGCCAGCCGACGGCGGCGACTGCCATCGCATAACCGGTGATGCCGACGAAGAAGACGAAGGAAACGGTGTAGAGCGAGACGGCAGTGTATTTGACAAACAACAAGCGGAAGCGACTGATCGGTCGGGCGAAAACTAGCCGCAGATTGCCATCCTCGTTTTCCTTGGCCACGATGTCGCCAGCGACCAGCGCGAAATAAATCGAGCCTAGCAGAAACATACTCAACAGCATGATGGTGAAGGTAATGGTCAGCGAGCTATAATAAGTGCCGAAATCTAGGCCGTTGCGCTCTAACATTCGGTGCATGTAACTCTGGCTACGGGGCAGCTTATACACCAGCAGGATGACGGCCTCCATGATGATGAACGCGCCGTAACCCATCCACGTCCTAGGGCGGGCGAAGAGTTTGCGGAGTTCGCCGCGGAGTTGTTGAAGGAAGAGCATGTTAGTTAGGACTGGCCGCGCCGTTGTGGATTTCCATGTAGAGGTCTTCGAGCGAGCGGCGGACCGGCGAAAAGGCGCGGATGCGGACGCCGGCGCGGACCAGAGTTTCTATCAGCACTGCGGGATCGGCAGAATGGGGCAGACTAATCCGCCCGGTTGATAGAACTTCGCCGCCGCCGCTGTGAATGAGACCGCAGGCGGTGCCCCAAGGTTCGAGATCGACCTCGAAAACCGGGGTGTCGTCCTGCAGGCCATTCACAGTTCCTTCGAAGACGCGCTTGCCTTCCCGGAGAATGGCCACGCGGTCGCACATCAGCTCGACTTCAGCTAACAAGTGGGAGTTGAACAGCACGGTCATGCCGCGTTCGTCACGGAGGTTGAGGATGAAATCGCGGAACCACTTGATGCCCTCGGGGTCGAGGCCGTCAGTGGGTTCGTCTAGCAGGAGGACTTCGGGTTCGGGAAGCAGCGCTTGGGCGAGTGCGAGGCGTTGGCGCATGCCGTGACTGTAGGTGCGGACCTTCGAGTGGACGCGTTTGGTTAGGCCGACGCGGTCGATCACTTTGCGGGCGGAATTTTCATCAAATCCACCAGAGTAACTCATAAGAATTTTAAGATTTTCCCAGCCACTGAGGTAATCGTAAAATGCTGGCGATTCGAAGATCGCGCCGACTTTGCGTAGCGCCTTGGTGCGATGGTTGAGTACAGAAATTCCGTCGATGGTGACGTCGCCCAAGTCAGGCATGACCATCCCGAGAATGATACCAAGGGAGGTACTTTTACCGGCACCGTTGTGACCTAGCAGGCCATAAATTTCTCCACGTCGGACGCCAAAAGAAACATCCTCGAGGGCAGGTTTACCGCTAAATTTTTTATGAAGTCCTGTAGCGACGAGCATGATATATCGTTTTAGTTACCAGCGACAAAGCGTGGTTTGTTAGAACTGCTGAAGTCGGCGAAGAGAAAATTGGTCCCAGCGGGATGCCAGGATTTTTTATCTGAGACGAGTGGAATGGTATCCTCGCGAACGCCGAAGAAGTACAGGTTAGATATATGAAGACCGCTCTGCAGGTGATTCCATGAGTAGCTGGATCCGGTTTTTTTGAATTCCACTAAGTCCTCTGGGCAGTGGAAGGCCTCAGGGGTTTGAAGGTAGGGTAGGAGGTCCACATCGATGACTGCGACATCCTCAGATTTTGACATGCGAGCCATGAGTGAGTTGGGCATCGTGTCGCGGTGATCCTGCAGGTAGCCTTGCAAGGCGGTGCCTATGGATCGAAGATTTCCAAGGCAGGCGGCTTCGCGAGATTTAGCGATGAAAGACCGCGTTACAGGGTAACCGACTCCTGCTAGAATAGCGATTATCGCGATCACAACAAGGATTTCGGTGAGCGTGAAGCCGGCGAGTTTTTTCATTGGCGATGACCGAATTCGTTGCCACGGAGTCCTTGCATTGATTCGTTCATCGCCTCCATCAAAGGGGCAAGGTCGAGCTTGGTGTCTGGGCTGGATTTTTCAAAATACGCCTTCATTCCTTCTTGGCTGATCTTATTGAGAAGATCAGCGCCCAGTTCTTCCGTCCTTGCCATTTCCGTCTTCGTGCGCCCCTCGTTGATCTCCTTGAGTCCCTGTTCGACGAATTTTTTACGTTGTTCGGGTTTCATCATGTCGAGCGCCTCCATGAACCGGTTCATCGACTCGACGAGTGTCAACTCGATGAACAAGCTTTTTTCACCAGGGTTGAGTTTGCGGAAGAACATTTCGCCGGAGCGGTTGTCGCGGTTTTTCTCACGTTCGCGGAAATCCAGTCGGTTGATCAATCCTGCGATTTCGCGGAGTTGGCGATCCCGGAATTTGGCTTGAGCAGGGTCTTGGGAGACATCCTGCGTCGACCAGTCGGCGAAATTGGCCTCTGTCACCAAGCGGTTGACCCGTTCGGCGGTGATTTTTTTAGAACCCGCATACGTGCGGACGGCCCACACGGTCCCCCAGACTAGCACGAGGACTAGCACTGCTTTGATGATCACATTCCTTTGTCGCAACACTGTGCGAGCGTAGGCGAGGGCTGTTGACGCGCAAGTAGACAAAATGGGATACCCGCCTGCCATGGTAACGGCAAGCGGGCTTGTCGAGTGACAGACGTATCGAACGATAGAGTTACGGAATGGCAATAACGCTGCTGAACGTGGAAGTTGTGGTCGTGGTGTCGTTACCGCTGCAAACAGACAGGCCCACTTGGCAAGTGTTTGACATTTTGATTAGCTTAGAGCCAATCAAACGCCAGGTAACTCCGTCGGAGCTAGAGTACGCATAGAAATAACTTTTCTTGTAGTTCCTAACCACCCGAATCCATTGTTGTGTTGTTGAGTTAGAGGTTAACGTTTTTACATAGTTTTTTCCTGCGGTTGTCGATCGGCTTACCATCACGTGGTTGTTGCTGCTGTTGACGCCGAGAAATATTTTACGAGCGTTTGGTGCGAGGGACTCGCGGATTGAGATGCCGGAGTATCCAATTTTTTGGTTGGCGCTAATTTTGACGGTGATCTGGCCGTCTCCGGTGAGAGGTTGATAGATAAAGTTTAACTTATCGGTGGTGCCGCCTAATGCGCCAGCGCCGGTTTGAACGAAATCACCTTGGCTGTAGAGAAGGCTGCCTGGTGCTTGGCCAACTCCGATATTTGCGGTGTTCCAAGGCAGAGGAGGGGTGGTGACGCTCATTGTAATTGGCGTGGCAGGTGCTTGGATGGCGGTAACGATGGGTGCAATCGTGGGTGCGACGACTGTGATAGAAATTGTCGCAGCAGCCGAGCTTGCGCCACCGTCGTTGAGGCGGAAGGTGATTTGGTCGTCACCGCTATAATTCACCCCTGGAGTGTATAAAATTTGTCTTCCTGTGACGCTGGCCGTGCCGTTCGTGGGG
>VFJU01000223.1 GCA_009885905.1 Verrucomicrobiota bacterium | reverse complement strand
CGGCATCACCCAAAACAGTGCGACATCTCGTCTGGATCTCAGCGGCGCGAACACCTACGCTGGTAACCTCACGGTCAATGCGGGCATCGTGCGGATCTCGAACAATTCCAACACTGGCAACAACGTTTCCACCGTCACCCTCGCCGCGAGCGGAGCAACGCTGGACCTCACCTACGTCGGCACCGACACCGTGGACGCGCTCTACATCGGCAGCACCCAGCAAGCGAATGGCGTGTATGGAAAAGTCGGTTCGGCTTTACCGGTCATCGGCATCTCCCAGATCACTGGCGACGGCACCCTGACCGTAAGTTCCGGCCCTGGTGGCTACTCCTCGTGGATTACCGGCACCTTCGCCAATGGCACGGTGCCAGCCCTTGAACAAGGTGCCAATGCCGACCCTGACAACGACGGCATCAGCAACTTACTGGAATACGCCATCGCCGACCAAGACCCGACAGTGGCAAACGCAGCGGTGGGCACCTTCGCCGCCAACGTCCTCAGCTACACCAAGCGGGCAGGCACCAACGGGCTCACCTACGCGATCCAGAAATCCACCGACCTCGGCACCATCGATCCATGGATCGAGGTCACCGGCGGATCCTATGTCAACGACGCGACCACCATCTCGTTCACCCTCACCCCAGGCACCCCGGAGAAGAATTTCCTGCGCCTCAAGGTCTTGTCAAACTGAACCGAGTTTACCCGCCAACGACGATATGAAATCCTGATCGCTTTCCGTTCGGAAAACATCAATGATTTTCGGAGTGAACGGGTTTTCTTCCGAATCATCTGCGGGGCTGCTGACTGGAGAGTCAGCGGCCCCGCTTTTTTTGAATCACCTAAGACCACGACGAACTATCTTCATGAACGTCCACCCAATTTTCGCACGCACCCTAGCATGCTGCGTGTTGTCACTCGGCTCAATGCCCGCCGCTCAAGAGAGTCGGGATGTCGTCATGACCGTCAACGGCATTGAAATCCCCATTCTCATCGTCACCCCTTCGTCGGGGAAGGGACCTTTCCCCGTCGTCTATCACGTCCGCGGCGGAGGCTGGAACGGTGGCACGGAAACGGTGGTCCCTCCAGCATCCGTCCCGCCCGAAGCCAAGTTCCTCAGCGACGAACTCGGAATCGTCTATGTGGGGCTCGCCTACCGCTGCAAGCTCCAGCACGGAACTTTCCAGCTCGCGATGGATGACCTGAGGGCCTCGATCCAATGGTTCGAGGCACGGGCCGCCAACTACAAAGCGGACACCACAGTCGTCGGTCTAACCGGTGGCTCGGCAGGAACGCCCTTGTCCGCCATGCTTGCCCAAGAGATGCCCTCATGTGCGG
>VFJU01000341.1 GCA_009885905.1 Verrucomicrobiota bacterium | reverse complement strand
TTCGAATCCAAAGTGCAGGAAGCACTCGCCAACCCTCGCAATCAAGGTGAAATCCAAGATGCCGATGCCGTTGGTACCGTAGGCTCGCCTGAATGTGGCGACATGCTGCGGATGTGGCTCAAATTCACGGAAAAAGATGGCAAGCGAGTCATTGACCGCGCCTCGTTCCAGGCCTTTGGCTGCCAAACAGCCATTGCTGTGGCATCGATGGCCACCGAATTGCTGCGAGGCAAAACCGCTGAAGAAGCGAAATTTCTCACTGTCCAAGAACTCACTGGTGATCTCGGTCCGTTGCCTCCGATGAAAATTCACTGCGGCCAACTCGTGGAAGGTGCGTTACGGAACGCCTTGGATCACGACGCATCCGTCCCGCCAAGCGTGCAACTTGGCACGGGAAACATGGCTCCCACTTTGGCTGCCTCGCTTCATCGACCGGCGGCGGGCAAGCTCCGCATTGTACCGCTCGACTAAAATGTTACGCAATTGCACGATTTATTTTAGCGATAATGATAGAGTTTTTAGATTCGCTCCGTTCCTACCAACCACCCAATTGATCCGTGCTCGAACTTAAAGATGTTAGTTTTACTATTCGCAAAGATGGTGAAGATGTTCCTCTAGTTGACCAGGTTTCGATCGTGATTCCGCGCGGTCATTTTATGGCGATTGTGGGTCCATCGGGATGTGGTAAGACGACCTTGCTCAAAACCATCGCTGGGCTCAATCCGGAGTCTGCTGGAGCTTTGTTCTGGGACTCGAGAAATCTATCTGAAGAAGGCGATTTTCTCCCTTCGGAAATCGGCTACGTGCCACAATTTTCTATCGCCTACGATCCTCTAACCGTCGATGAGTCTGTGGAAGCGGCTACGCGTTTGCGCGTTTGCTGTCGCAGTACGGAGGCCCTCGACCATCGGATCGATCAAGTCTTGGAGGAAACCGGACTTACCTCTATCAGTGACCGACAAGTGAGGGTGTTATCGGGTGGACAAAAGCGGCGCCTCGGCCTGGCAATGGAATTGGTTTCCGATCCCAAGTTGCTTCTTTGCGACGAAGTCACCTCGGGCTTGGACCCTCGTTCCGAACGAGAAATTGTCCATTTGTTGCACGATCTTTCGCGCAAGGATGGGCGTATGGTTCTATCGGTAACTCACTCGTTGGCGCATCTTGAATTGTACGATTCTATTCTTGTGATGTACGAGGGACGAGTCGCATTCCACGGTCCGCCGGATCAAATGACCCACTACTTTTCCGTTGTCGACACCGAAGAAATCTATCCGAGATTGACAACTCAGTCTGCTGAGGCTTGGCACCATTCATGGCAAAAACATCGTGGTTTCTATCAGGATATGATTGAGAAAAATCGTTTACGATTGATTGAAAGTGGCAAACTCAGGATACCCTCCGTGCAAGTGGTGGCGGAGGATCGCGCCGAGACCCTCGCCGCACAAGATGCTACAGAGCTTCCGGGTTTTTTTAGTCAGTTTAGCACTTTGTTAGGAAGGCGTTGGCGAATTTTTTTCAGAGATCGCGGACAAGTTTTTTTGCAGTTAGCGATCATCGTTTGTTTTCCGATTCTTGTCACCCTTTTCAGCGACAAAGCCTCGGGAAACATCCGTCGTTACTCGGACAGCCCGCAGTCGGACTTCGTCGCGGAAATTCAAGAACAGCAAAGTGTGCGATCCGATCAAGCGAAGGTCGGTTCGGCGGTTTCTGGCATCATCATGTTTCAAGTGGTTCTGCTCTCATTGATGGGTTCTAACAACTCTGCTCGTGAGATCGCTGGGGAGCGGCCGATTTATGAAAAAGAAAAGTTTGGCGGACTCCGACCCTCAGCGTACCTCGCCTCAAAGATGACCTTTTTGGCGTGCTTGGTGATTGCACAGTCGCTGTGGATGGCATTTTTCGTTAACTTTTTTGGGACCTTTCGTGGTGATTTCATCGAGCACGCTGCCTTTCTGCTATTGATCAATGCGTCGATGACTGCCATCTGCCTTGCGATTTCCTCGCTCATGCGTACTGCGGAGCAGGCCTCGTTGTTATCGATCTATCTTGTTGGTTTTCAACTTCCTTTATCGGGTGCGGTGTTAGCATTGCCGGAGCACATTGAGGCGTTTACCCGTCCGTTTATCTCGGCGTATTGGGCGTGGTCTGGCTCAGTAGATGCTTTGCAACCGCAGGTTCATAATGCGGTGAAATCAGTCATCGACACCGCCCTTTCCGCGCAAAATTTCTGTTTTTATGTTCTCGGTGCACACATTGCAGTCGCACTCGTCGCCGCTTGGGTGGGCGTGCGCAGACCCCAGTGGGACTGAATGAAAATTGCGACTCGATTTAGGTGATTTTCCCGCTAGCTTTCTCAAAGAACTCTTCAAACCATGGCACGTCGCGCAAGCTCAACTCTACATCCTGGGATCATCATCGGTGCCGTCGCTGCGATTGTGGTGGCCATTGTCGCTGGCAAATCTTTGATCAGCAAAAAATCAGTGAGCTTTGGCGATGTCGCCAAATTGAACATCGATGAACTGCTAGACAACGGCAACAGCCTGCGAGGAAACGAGTATCTCATCGAAGGCCAAATTGAGGAGAAGCTGCAGTGGACAAGTTCTCGTGGGCAAGTCGTTAGCGTGCGTGTGGAAAGCAATTCTGGCGATGAATTTGT
>VFJU01000081.1 GCA_009885905.1 Verrucomicrobiota bacterium | reverse complement strand
TTGAGCTTGGGGGTGAAGTTCTTTGGTCGGAATTCGCCCGTGCTATGATTTGCGATTCGATTCGCTGGCTCCGGGTCATCGTAGCCTCCGAAATTCGCCACCCAGTTCTGATCCCAAGACGACATGGTATTTGGCGTGGGATTCCGATCCGAAGGTTGCTCGCCGATCCAGAAAATCGTGCAGGTGACGTGAGTTTTCCATGGGTAGAGGATGCGACCGGCCGCAGCAACCGGGCTCCTCGTTGGCTGTACCTGTCGGGTTCCGGTGGGGACGATAATCTTGGGTGCGGCGGATTTTGCCACGGTCTCTTGAGCCCTAACGCCAGAAACCGCTCCGAAAAAAAAGGCAGTCACGACGGGCCAGAAGACTGGAAATTTAGCGAGAAGTCGAAGCATCACTAGAAGATAGGCAGGAAGGACGATGGGGCAAATCGTTACGAAGAGTGTCAGAAATCTAGTTCTGCACAAGTCAAAGATCGCGTAGGTAAGCTCTCCAACTGTGCACCGGCGGTGAAATGGATTGGCCACCAGCGACGATGGATTCACCTCCCGAAGGAATGCCCAAACAAACGAATCACGCTACGTCAAGGTGCTTCGCTCACTTCCAGATCGTTACCGTAGAAGCTTTTGATGTAGCCGTATTCGACCAATGTATCCTGCCAAGGCGCGACGACATTAGGATCCTGAAAAACCCGACCCGCGATCGCAAGCCACTCTTCCGCTTTGATCAAATCGTTTTTTTCATAAGCTAGCGCGGCTTGAGCGTAATAATAATATGGCGAGTCATCGAGGAAGTCGTATTTTTCAGCCAATGCCTTCACCTCGTCCTTTTTTCCAAGCTTGTTCTTGCAAAGCAAGATTTTGAATTCAACCAACCGGCCGAGCGCTATATTTTCAGGTGGCAGGGCTTTACCTACCTTTTCAAGTGCATCGAGGCACTTCTGCCACTCTTGAGTTACGAAATAAACCTCAGCGATGTTGAACTCGATGCTTGGGTTGTCCTTGGTGTAAGAAAGAGCTTTCTGAAAGTCTGGTAGCGCCCTGTCAAATGACCGCATCTCAACGTAACAACTGCCACGCAAGTTGTAGATCTCCGGGCTGTCTTGAAAAATTTCCGAAGCTTTCTGAATTTCCTCCATCGTTTCAAAAATCCGCTTTTGTTGGAACAATCGGTTCGCCTCGGACAATTTCTTGATGAATTCGTTCCTTCTCTCTTCTGGGAGATTTAAGAACGCTTGTTGGTTTGGCATCAGCGCTTGGTCGTTCGATGCAGCCGGCTTGGCAGGCTGATCTTGAGCAACAAGAGGGGCAAGAGAGGCAACCAAAGAGATTAGGAAAATGACTTTCATAGGTGTCTGATAAATGGAAAATTAGACGATGAGATCGTAAACGGCAAGCTGTTGTTCGAGGAGATTTCTCCCACATCCGTGCCCTCTGCGTCAAGAATCTCGATTTTTTCTTTTGCCGCCAGCGGCAGCGAGTGTTTTCTAAAGATGAGCATGAACATCGGACTCGCCCAATTTAACTCGGTCATCGGAGATTTTCCTGGCAACGTCAAACGCATCCTTGCGGCTTACCGCACCTGCCTAGATGCCGGGGCTGACTTGGTCCTAACGCCCGAACTTTCACTCGTCGGCTACCCGCCACGAGACCTAGTCTTCAAATCTCAGTTCGTGCCAAAGTGCCTGCAAGCACTGGATTACCTCGCTGGAGAAATCCGCGAAGTTCCGCTGCTCGTCGGGTACGTCGATCACCACCACCCAACAAAACCCGGAAAACCGTTTCGCAACGCCGCCGCATGGTTAGAGAATGGAGTCATCCAACACCGAATCTGGAAAACTCTGCTGCCAACTTACGACGTTTTCGACGAACGCCGCTACTTCGAACCCGGCGACTCCTGCGAGCCAATCCTTTGGAATGGTCACCGCATCGGCGTGACCATCTGCGAGGATATCTGGACTGAAACCTACCTGCAACGTCCTTTCTACGACCGCGACCCCATCGTGGAACTCACCACTAAAGGCATCGACCTGTTAGTAAATCTCAGTGCCTCCCCCTTCCACCTCGGCAAGCCGCTCCTCCGCCGCGCTATGATCGGTGGACTCGCGCGTAAGGCAAAGGTGCCGGTGGTTTACTGCAACGCCGTCGGCGCCAATGACCAACTCGTGTTCGACGGTCACTCAATGGTCACCACTAACGACGGTCGTATTCATACTCAACTAACAGGATTTATAGAAACCTGCGCGATCGTAGACCCATTCACCAGCGCTCCTCAAACAGATGCACCACTCTCGTCTTGCGATGCCGAGCAACTCTACCAAGCACTCGTACTCGGCGTCCGCGACTATGTTACGAAGTGTGGCTTCTCCACCGTCTGCCTCGGCTTGAGCGGCGGTATCGACTCCGCACTAACCGCTGCCATCGCCGCCGACGCACTCGGTCCGGAAAACGTCCACGGACTCACCATGCCCAGTCCCTATTCGTCGCGCGGCAGTGTTGAGGATTCCTTCGCTCTCGCAAAAAATCTCGGAATCCAATGCGATGAAGTGCCCATTAAAAATGCCTTTGAAGCGATCAAAGCGACCATGCAACCGCTCTTCAAAGACAAACCCGAAGATGTCACTGAGGAAAATATGCAAGCTCGTCTGAGAGGCTTGATGCTGATGGCTTTATCTAACAAAGATAATCACTTGCTTCTCACCACCGGTAACAAGAGCGAACTCGCCGTGGGCTATTGCACGATTTATGGCGACATGTGCGGTGGACTCGCCGTGATTTCGGATCTCCCAAAAGGTCGTGTCTATGAAGTCTCCCGCTGGATCAACCGCGAGCGGGAAATCATTCCATGGAACACCATCGACAAGTCACCCAGCGCGGAACTCAGGCCGGATCAAAAAGACCAAGATACCCTACCACCCTACGATGTTCTCGATGGAATCCTTGAGCTTTACGTCGAAAACCAATTGTCCGCCGATGAAATCATTTCCAGAGGATTTGAAGAATCCACCGTGCGCTGGGTGCAACGCCGCGTCGATTTGAATGAGTGGAAACGCCATCAAGCTGCCCCAGGTTTGCGCGTCACATCCAAGGCATTTGGCATTGGCCGCCGGATGCCTATCGTTCAGAAATTTGTTGGCTAACTGATTTTAGTGATTAAATCTATCAACTTCCACCAATGAATATTTCGACCGCTCGCGAAATTCTAGGCTTAGCCTCGGAAGAAGATCTCCGTGCCAGTCACACCGACTTCCAAGAGGCTCGAAACCTTATCGCCGAAATGGTGAGAACTGCTCCAAATGAGCCGATCGCCGACCGATATCAGAAAGATCTCACCGAGTTCGACCAAGCACTCGCAACACTACAAGAACATCTCCAAGCCAGCGGCCTAACCGCACCCCCACTGCCAGCACACATTGTCGCGCAAGCCACCAAAAAAACCGAATCTCCCGAAACTGTACCCGCTGAAAAAATCGCGGCACATGATGGTCGCTGGCTTTCCTACTTCGCATGGACCATCGTTCTCCTAACAATTCCAATCGGCTGCGGTTATATTTATTTCCAAAGTGAAAAGGCCAAAGAAGAACAACGCATCACTCGGATAAACTTCCTCGAGCGTCACGGAGCAATTCTAGTAGAAAACCGCCGCTGGCAAGAGGCTGGCAACGTGTATTCCGAAATCGAACTCCTCGCCCCCGACTCGCCACTCGTTCGACAAGGACGCCGCAATATCGACACTGGCGTGATTGAAGAACAGAACCAATTCATCGGCTACTGGACTGGACAATCGATCGCTGAACTTGAGGCCGGTCGGCTCGATGAAGCCGTGACCGCGGCCAACGAAGTGATTGAAAAATTTCCGGAAGAAAATGAAGCCCGTGAAATTCTCCAACGCATCGCCAAAGCCAGAATCGACCAAGCCCGAGATGCCAGTATCGCCGTGGCTCGCGAGGCACTCGCACAGCAAGACTGGCAAGCTGCTGCCAATGCAGCTCAAAAAATTCTCACCTCGTTCCCGACCGATCCAGACGCATCTTCCATCCTCGCAGACGCCACCGCCTCACTTGCAAAAGCTGCCGCAGACCAAGCCCGCGCACTTGAATTGTTAGAAATAGCCATCGCTCGCGACAACGGGCAGTTCGACCAAATCGCCCTCGACTCGCTCCGTGAAGCGAGGTCACTCGCACCGCTCAATCCAAAAATCACCACATACTTGGAAAAACTCTCCAGCTACACTCGGACACTGCGCGTCCCGGGGGATTTTGCCACTCCGGCGGAAGCTCTAGCAAATGCACGCGACCAAGACCGTATCCTGTTAGGAGTTGCCGCTTGGAAAGGTCCCTTAGTCATCAACTCCACCGTGGAGTTACAAGGAGCAGGATTTGCCGACACCCAGATCGAGTGCCCCGCAGAAGTCGGTTGCCCGATCACTATCGGTCCGAATGGCCGAAAATCTCGCATCAGCGGCATCACCTTCCGCCACGAATCCATCACGCTTGGCAACGACCGATTCTCAGCTGCACTCGTACGCGGTGGCAGCGCCACGTTTGTCGACTGCCGTTTTATCGATGCCAGTGGCCACGGCCTCGCAGTGATCGAAGGTGGTCAAGCCACCGTCAGCCACTGCCGTTTCGCCAACAACGGGTGGAATGGCGCTGCGGTCATCGGTCGCGGATCGAGTCTCGATGTTAGAGACTCGGAAGCCCTCAACAATTTCGAGCATGGCATCGAGTCATGGGACGGAGCCAGCGTCACTCTCGTTAACAATCGCAGCGAGGCTAACAGCAGAAATGGCATCCACATCGACAACAGAGACGCTTCCGCAGTCGTCACAGGCAACCAACTCATTGCCAACCGCGAATTTGGCCTCGTGCTCGACAGCGCCGGATCAGGCAAGGTTTCCGAGAACTCTGCGCGCGCGAACTTGTTAGGAGGGGTAGTCATCCGCAGCGGCGCAGCCAAGATTCCTGTCACCGGTAACCAAGTCACCCTCAATCAAGGCCCTGGCCTGGCTCTCGAAAAAAATCTTTCCGCTGCCTCCTATGCTGGCAATTCGATCTCACAAAACACCGATCCACAAATTCTGACCACCGCAGACCTCTCCGCCTCGGACCCGCCACCCCAATCCGCTGCCGCCGCGGACCCAAAAAATCCGAAAAACTAGCAAAAACATTCCCCCCTCCCCCACAATTTTAAAAATTTTCGTGATCACCACCAAATTGTTCGGACATCCTAGCGAATCCGTCTTGCCCTTCGTCCGCCACCAAGTCATGGAGGGTCCGTGATGCGCAACCTATCGGCCGAACCGGCATGGCAGGCGAAGGATCTGGGGCTGCCGCTTCCGGATTCTCCACACGCATGCTCGGTTTGCTTACCGACATGGGACTCGGTGATCGGCTACGAAGAAGGTCGTGAAAAAATCCTCAAGCGCTTGCGAACCGGCTACCCAAGATTTTTCAAGCACCCAGTGGTCGAACGCCTGTTCGACAACGCAAAAGCCGAGGTTGCCAGCGAGCACGAAGATGTTCTCGTTTTGCCCACGCGCTCCTCGGTGCAACGCGCACACCGCTGGGTCGAGCGGCGGTCACAAACTGCTGTACGCATCGCCAGTTATCACGGACTCCAAGTGCTCGTCGTTCCAAGTAAGGCCAAACCAGATGCCGATGCCTATTGGAGATTTTCTGGAGAAATCATCAGCAGTCGGCAAGCCCAAGACTTCTTGGAGGGCAACATGCGGGATGGATCAAAATCGCACCTGATTGCCCGCTCCTTATCCAAGTTCACTGGGGCAGCCCCCGACCATAGCTTCGTGTTCAGTAGCGGCATGGCCGCCGTGACTAGCGTCCTCCGAGCACTCCCCGGAATGCTCGATGGCAAAAAAACTCTCCAACTGGAATTTCCCTACGTTGATTGCCTGAAAGTGCAGGAACACTTTGGAAACGGCGTCGTCTATCTGAATCAAGCCACTGGTGAGTCGTTCGACGAGGCACTGATGCGCATCCGCCAAGGCGAGTTCGCTGGTGTGTTCACCGAGGTGCCTAGCAACCCGCTTCTGCGAACGATCGACCTCCACCGCGTGGCGAAAGCATGCGAAGACAGCGGGACCCCATTGATCATCGATGACTCATCCACCGGCCCCCTCAATGTGGATGCACTCCGCTTCGCAGACGTCGTGACCAGCAGCCTCACCAAGTGGATCTCCGGCGAAGGCGATGTGATGGCTGGCATGGCCACAGTGCGCGCCAATTCACCCGTGGCGGAGAACATGCGCACCTCGTTGGCACTTGATTCAACCGAAAACGCCCCTCTCTACATCGCCGATGCCGAGGTCCTTCTATCAAACCTCAAAGGCTACGCCAAACACATGAAAATCGTCAACGCCAACGGACTAGCGGTCGCGTCATGGCTGGCAAAGCATCCTGCCATCGCCGAGGTTTGGCACCCATCGCTGACCCATACCGCCCACTACGATGCGGTCATGCGCCGAGGGGGAGGCTACGGAGGATTGCTCTCGTTCGTTTTAAAAAACCCCAAAAAAACCCCGAAGGTTTACGATACCCTGCGCCTGTGCAAAGGTCCAAGCTTCGGCACCCCATTCACCCTCGTCTGCCCCTACACGCTGTTAGCCCACTACCACGAGTTAGAATGGGCAGAAGGCTGCGGCGTCTCTACCAATCTCCTCCGGGTGTCTTGCGGCCTAGAACCGTTAGAAACCATCCTCGCCGCCTTCGAAGAAGCACTCGCACACGCTTAATCTCAGTGGTAAAATAATCGGAGATCTTTCTGAGTGTTCAACACACGATTCACACCTCGTCTTCGTCATCATGACCCAGCCTTATCTTTCTTTGGAAGCAGAACTACACGATGCTTTCTGGGCTGCGGAGGATGCTGACTCGGAGGTGCTGTTGATGGTGGAGTTCCTTAAAAAATTTCCTGGTCCATCGTTAGAGGTTGGCTCGGGCTCTGGCCGCTTGATGTTCCCACTGGTGCAGATGGGGTTAGACATCGAGGGCTTGGAACTTTCGCCCGACATGCTCGAGCTTGGAAAAGTTCGTGCAAAGCAGTTAGGCGTTCATGCTGTCGTCCACGCAGGTGACATGTCAACATGGGATAAGGGTCGGAAATTCTCCGCATTGTTAGCTCCCGCATTCACTCTGCAACTCGCAGCAGATCCCACGACGACTCTGCAGCACTGGCACGGACTTCTCGAGAACCACGGCGGGCTTTACCTAACCATTTTTATGCCTTACGCCGAACTCTTGGGTGACCTTCCTGAGAACCAATGGTATGATGACCACCGCGTCACCCTTCCCGATGGCCGCGTCGGTCTTCTGGAAACCCGCCATCGACTTGACCACGCCAAACAACTCGTCGAGCGCGATCACCGCTACTCATTGATGGACCCGCTAGGTACAAATTCACCGCAATCACATCAATCGCAGCAGACGATCCGCTGGTTTGATCACGCTGAAATCATCTCGTTGCTGGATTTATGCGGATTTCGGGTAGATCAATTTTTTGTTGATTTCGACCTAACACGGG
>VFJU01000543.1 GCA_009885905.1 Verrucomicrobiota bacterium | reverse complement strand
TTTCTTCAGATGCGCGGTATTTTAACTCATGCCTCGCGGTGAAGCCCTACTCAAAGTGGTAGTAATTTCTATCAATTAGAGCGGATTGACATTAGGATTTTCTTCGGCGCGAAAAGACGACGAAGACCAAGCCTGACATTACAAAAAGTGTTAATCCAGAGGGTTCGGGAACAAGGGTGAGATCTATTTGATAACTGGTGGCAGCACCGAATTGTTGAACACGCATGGTGAAAGTTCCGTTGCTCAGCGAATTAGTCGGTGAAACATTTAAAATGTTAGAATTCAAATTGGAAGTTCCAAAATGCTGCTGTGCAATCATCTGTGTCGTATCATATCCTGCCGACCAAGAAGGACCTGATTGTAGCCCAGTCCACGACACTTCATCCGTTGAGATATAAGAATTTAGATAAATGCTCTGAATCTTCTCGAAACCCGTCACCGAAAATTTTAAATAGTCGACTCCGGTTCCATTTCCGATCGTGCCGATGACACGATTCACCCCTGGTAGAAGATTCAAGCTCGTTGGACTGCTTTCAATATTTGAGAAGCTGCCGTTGATAGATTCATCCCATGCGATGGTGGCTGCAAGTGCACCTTGCCAATTGTTAATCGAAAATAAAACAACACCCGCCAAAACACGTATTTTGAATTTCATAAGCCCATCGTCGATTCTGATGATTTTTATTCAACCCATTTTTATTTTGACTCCTCCATTTGAGTCGCAACGTGCAAGCACATCAACGCACTGTGACCCGCCCACAACTAGAATCGCGCCGAAATAATGAGCTCTAGGACAGGGTTGTCATCTGTTTTGCCGCGAGCAGGGTTACTCATTAAATTCGCTAAAACTAGTAGTGGGAAGGGTCTTTGGCGATCCGTCACCATTGCGGCAGTGACAAGGATTTGAACGGCATCGCATGTTTCCTAAATCTCCCGCTTGCCAGAGTCGCTCAACCACTTAACATTGGTGAAGAATCTCACATGAAAATCTGGCTCGACGGTAAATTGGTGGACGAATCTGAAGCGAAGGTATCGGTCTTTGACCATGGCCTTCTCTACGGGGACGGTGTTTTTGAAGGTATTCGTTTTTACAATGGGCGCATTTTCCGTTTGGAAGAACACATCCGTCGCTTGTTCGATTCGTCACGGGCGATCATTCTTAATTTGCCATGGACTCAGGAAGAAGTTTGCAAATTCACCTGTGACACTGTGGCGGCGAACGGCCTCACCGACGGCTACATTCGCTTGGTGATCACCCGTGGCCCCGGCGAACTGGGTTTGAACCCTTATCTTTGCCCAGTGCCATCGATGTTTATCATCGTCTCGACGATTCAACTCTATCCTGCCGAAACCTACGACAAAGGGCTCGCCATCATCACCTGCGCCACCCGCCGTC
>VFJU01000430.1 GCA_009885905.1 Verrucomicrobiota bacterium | reverse complement strand
TGTTTGCAGATCTTGCGGAAGGGCGCTCGGGTCCATCAGACGAATTGAAGCGCATTCAGCGAATCGCGGCGGAGACGGTAAGTGCGGTGCGTGACATCGTCTGGCTACTCCAACCTCAGGGGGATCATCGAATTGGCACCGTCGAGCATTTACGCGAAACGGCATCGATCATGCTTGAGTCGTTGAAATGGAAGTTCACCGCGACCGAAGAATCGTGGCAGGTTGAGTTGAGCGACGACGCCACTCGCCATCTATTTCTCTATTTCCGCGAGGCTCTGCATAATATTTCACGCCATGCCAAGGCCACCAAGGTGGCGATTCACGTGGAGACGACACTGGATCAGTTCGGCTTGTGCATTTCAGATGACGGAGTCGGCATCGCTGCAGAGCGGCTTGAGCGTACCGCAACCCTGCGAGCCTTGCGCCAGAGGGCTGCTGCTTTGAAGGCTGACTTTCAAGTTGTTAGTAGCCCGGGCAATGGCACTCGCCTCACCCTCACGGTGCCGCTTGATCCCAAACGCAAGCGCTCACGTCCAAAGCCCGCACTTGAATCTGTATAAACCTTCGCTTCCCGTTTGCATCGCGATGCGCTATTATTTCTCCCATGGCTAAATCTCCATTCAAGAATGAAAATCCGATCCGTTTGGTCCTGATTGAGGATCACGCGGATTTTCGAGAATCGGTATCGATGGTTCTTGAGCAGCGTGGAGGATACCAGTGTGTCGGTGGTTTTTCGACAATGGAAGATGCTTTGGAGGCCTTCCGCGGCGGTCTTAAAGCGGACTTGGTATTGTCCGATCTCGGACTTCCTGGAATGAGCGGAATCGTGGGAATTCGAAAAATTCGTGAAATTCTACCAGACGCTAGAATTCTGGTTCTAACGGCTTTCATCGATAAAGCTAAAGTTTTCGCAGCGCTCGAGGCTGGTGCGCATGGCTACTTGGTCAAGGCTGGTAGTGCGGTTAGGTTGTTAGAAACACTTGAAGAAGTTCTAGCAGGAGGGACGCCACTTGATCCGAAAATCGCGGGAATGATTCTGCAAACTTTCCGCAAGCTCAGCCCGATTTCCGAGGCGGAAGCTCTGTCCGGGCGCGAGTGCGAAGTCTTGCAACTTTCTGCCAAAGGCCTCAACCGTCAGGAAATCGCTGACGAACTCAAACTGAGCCAACACTCGGTGACGGAGTACATCAAACGCAGTTTTGACAAGTTGCACGTGCGGAGTTTGCCGGCGGCCGTCAGCGAGGCGATCCGGCATGGGTTCTTGGATTTGT
>VFJU01000132.1 GCA_009885905.1 Verrucomicrobiota bacterium | reverse complement strand
TGAGAAACGAGTCATCGAGAATTTTCTGGAAAAACTCAGGATCTTTTCGACCGCCTTTTTCCCGAGGATCCTCGACGAAAAATTCGCTCTGTGCGATGCCGGTCGCCGACAAGGTGTTTGTTTCACAAATGTCCGATCCAGCCTCGTAGAAACGCTTGTGAATGTCCGCGATGACTTCCGGGCGGGTGATGGAGAGGATATCGCCGTTGTTGAGGAGGTCTTTTTCGTTTTCGGCGAAGCGTGGTCCACGGGCGTCAGACTCGTTAAGACCGTAGGTCCGGATCGTAGTTCCCATCGCCCCATCGAGTACGAAAATGCGTTCTTTAAGGGCTGCTTGGAGTTCTGTGGTGAAATCGGCTTGCGGCATAACGCAAAGTAGCTCGCCATCTTGCAATTTCAAGAATCAAATCGTCGTATCTTGATATGTTGATGGGAAACTAATTATACACTTTTATTCCATCGGGCGATGTAGCGCCAAAGGCCGTCGTAGATTCGGCAAGTTCAGCGTTTTTTCCTGCGCTTGGGCGCGGTGAACGGGCTGCCTTTTCCCAGCGCATGCTTGCCGGTGCGCTTCCCAGGCGGCTCGACTCGCGACCCTTGCTGAATGGCCGCCAACCGAGCTTCCGCGGCGGCTTCTCGCTCGTCAGCGGCCGCGAAGCGTTTCTCGTAATCTGCCAGCGCCATTTCGTACTCGCGTTGCGCGATTTGCTGGCAAATGGGCGATAGATAATACGCCACGAAGTCCGGATCGTTGGCGAACTCGGCGGAGAGCTGGTTGATGTGGTGGGGTTTCGGAGGCTGTGGGCGGCCAAATCGAAATGACCCTCGCTTCGGAACATATGGGGTTACGATTTCGCCAAGCGAGCGCCTGCTTGGGCTTTTTTTGAAAAGTTTTTGTGCGAGTTGCGCACCATACTCCAACGACCACTTTTCCGAGTGCGGACGAAAATCGTGATCCGTGGGGGTCGTCGTCGAGAGGATTTTATGAAATTCCTCGATCTCCGTAGCGGTGAGTTTCTTGGTGAGTTTCTCGTGGGACGAAAATTGCTCGGGCTTGAGGGCCATATTTTTTAGCAGCGATACATAGGCACGGGAAACGCCGAATTCCCTCGCGAGGCCCGGCGACTTCTCACCCGCCAGCACGCGCCGGGTAACCTCCTCTCGCTGGGCTTTCGTCAAACGACGATTGCCCGTCTGGAAGCTCGATTCATCAGGCAACACGCCGCCATTTTCTTCGCGTAATTTAGCGACCCCGCGTGCTTTAAGAACCGCCACGTAAGCTGGAGTCACCGAGAACTCTGCCGCAAGATTCTTGGGCGCTTCAGCCGCCAATGCACGTCGAGTGAGTTCCTCGCGCTGCGCTTCATCGAGCTTTTGGTTTAATTTTGCCGCCATGGGATGTCTTGAAAAGCTGTTACGGTTTACGGTCGGATCATTTCGACCAAGAGAGAAAAACAAACATTCTCAGAACGGCTAATTCAACAAAATATTCACCCTATACTAATGATAATTCACAATCCTCTTGACCGAGAGTTTTTAAAACAAAAATTTACCAATAATTCAAAGATAAATCCATACTCATGAACCAGCCAAGCAAAGGGATATTCGCCACGCCTGAGGGTAAAAGTTACATCGTCACCTTCGCTCTCGTCAGCTCTCTCTTTCTTCTCTGGGGGTT
>VFJU01000556.1 GCA_009885905.1 Verrucomicrobiota bacterium | reverse complement strand
GAAAAAGCGCAGTCGCGGCAGTCGCGGTCATTCCAACAAAAGACGACGAACCGATATCGTCATCGCTGCCGCCAACTAGGGCACGTGGTGTTCCTGGTTCGCCTCCAACTGCTGCGTAAAGAACCATGCCTCCCCAAAGTCCCCCTTTGGGTAAAAACTTCAACATCACCATAAACGATACCACTGCCAAAGCCGTGCCTATGACAACGTTCGCCAAGGGTTCGACCAGAGTTGTACTCGATAAATCTAACGGCTCATTCGGCCATAAGTCTGTCATCGCCCAAATCAGCGAACCAAAAATGAGGATCACACCGACCATCGCAAGGATCATTCCCGGTATCAAAAAAAGATCGATTAACACCAAAGTAATACCAACGAGGAAAAATAATATTGGCTCATGACCCGAGAGACCTGCCACAAACTGTCCAAAGAAAACAACCATCAGAATCACAATTCCCGAAATCCCAAAGACACCAAAGCCTGGAGTCTTAAACTCAATAAATAGGGCTAAAAGCCCTATTCCTAATAATATAGGCGTTAAACTGACGAGATATTGCGCCAGTTTTTCTGACCAAGTCACCTCAAGGATTTCTACCGTATAATTACCAGCACCATGAATAGAATCTAACAAAGAACCAAGGTTTTCTGCAATTCCTGATCCTAAAAGTGGTTGGGATGGGTCACCATACGTCATCATCGCCTCTTGAGCCGTCAATGAAAGCAGTTCACCATTTGCTTTGATCACTTGGTCGCCGATTTTGAACTCTGATTCGCTATCTATCATTGCGGAAACCACGTCACCCCGAAATCCTTTACCTTCTGAAATCGAGCGCACTCTCGCCTTGAGGTAACTAACAATTTTCTTCCGCATGGTCGTGTCAATTTCAGCGCCACTCGCATCCACGGGTGCAGCCGCGCCAATAATCCCGCTCGGAGAAAAGTAGATGTCATCCGTGCCCGCTGCGATCAATGCGCCGGCAGAAATAGCTTCTCGGTTCACGTAGGTTATCGTCCGACCAGGAAATTTTTCGAGTGCCTTGAGCATCTCGAAAGTAACATCCAACGCGCCTCCGGGAGTATCCATATCAATGACGACCGTAGTTACCTGATTTTCGATTGCCATTTTAAGGCCACGTCGAAGAATAAATAATTCCGGCTTGGAAATTTCTGCTTTTATCGGAATGACCACCACTTTGTTTCGTGGGGAATTTACTGGAGAATCTTCTGCATGAACGACTCCAAGGATGGATAGCCCTATAAATAAGGTGTAAATCTTAATTATAATCATTCTCACTTAACAACGGTGACGGATTGTTCGAAAAACGCAAGTACCCTCTTTAGCCGTTATTCGAACGCTACGAGCAAAAAAAGAGTGCTGAAAGTCATACTCTCAGCACTTTTGTTAATTAGTTGGGACTTTATGCAGGATTGTTAGAACCTGCGTTACGGATTTGTTCGAATGTTCCCTCGATGAGTTTTTTCCCTTGTTCTCCGATATTGTGGTAGATGGTCGACATTGTTTGGATCGTGCTGGCAGCAGGGCCGGCGAAGGTGAATTCGCAGTTTGTGACTTCACATTGGTTCAATGCGAACGGGCCATATCCCAAAACTACAAAGCGGCAATCTGTAAACGTACAACTTTCGTACTCGTGGAAATCAAGTACTACTTCTTCTTTGGTAAAATTGTTTTTGCTAATTTTCATCAATATTTTTGTTGAGTTCTGACTTTCAAAAAACAGCGCTCTCGTAGCACTGTGATACTGAATTAAAAACGCTTGGAAGCGGTAAAGCAACTCCCTCGGATCACTCAATCACGTAGGTCGATTGTCCAATTGGAAAACTTGTCCCGATGTTTCGGTCAGTTCTTCATGAAGGTAGCGGAT
>VFJU01000385.1 GCA_009885905.1 Verrucomicrobiota bacterium | reverse complement strand
GGGTGAAGTCGTTGCGCCAGGATTCATGACACCCGGCGCTTGGTTTGGTTTTGGTTTTGGTTCTTTCGTGTGGTTTTGGCAAGGTTTTCCGCAGGGGCGGACGGAGTGGAGGCGCAGGGAGCGATAGCGACCGAAGCCGTAACGCAGTCCGCCCCTGCGGCGGCCCCCAGGGGGTGGGACTCACCCGCTCGTTCCATTTCCTCCTGACGGTCTTCTTCGATGCGCTCAACGATGGTGAAAATCTTTTCTAACCGTGCTTCAATGTCGGCGGCGAGATCCATTGGTTCTAGAGCCGCGCGAGTAACGCGAAGTTGATCTTTGGTTTCTTCGCTGACTTTGGCGCAGTTCAGGAAACGGTCGCAGGGTGTAGCGGGAGTGTCGTATTTCTTGCGAACTTTGCTGCCTGAGAATTTTCTGATAGATCGATACTTCGATCGAACCGTGGCGGGCTTGGTAGCTGTCCAGCCAGAGCGGCAGGGTTTGCTTGAGACGCGTGCCGCAAGGCTGCTCGCTGTGCTTCCAAATCCCGACGATGACAGCCGTTTCTGCCTCGGAGTAGGTTGCCTTGGAACCTCGTCTTCTAGTCTTTTGACCAAGGCTGACCTTGCCGTTGAGGGCCTTGATCGCGTGCTTGCGATTCCAGCCCAGTACGTCGCTGACTTCATCAATCATCGCGCTTCGTCCTGCTCGATTTCGGTTCGGATACCGCGCTCGGCAGCTCTCTAAATATTCGGTTTTAGTCTTTTGACTCATGATTCCAGATATCGTTTGCATCTGGGTGTCATTCTTTCTGGCGCAACGACCGACTAAAGCCGATTTTTCACCCCCTCCCCGGTGTCATTCTACTTGGCGCAATGCGGTCCCCCCGGCACCTATGACCGCTGGACTTGACCCTGCGCCCGTGGTGTGCATCTTCGCGCCCCCGATGATTTCTGTCCAATCACTCCGCGTTGAATTTGGCGCCCGCGTCCTCTTCAACGACCTAGCTTTTTCCGTCCAACCGCGCGAGCGCATCGCCTTCGCCGGTCACAACGGCGCGGGGAAATCCACGCTGATGAAGTGTGTGGCGGGCATCATCCGTCCCACGGCAGGGCAAATCCATGCTCCCAAAGGCACGCGAATCGGCTATCTGCCGCAGGAGGGAATTCACGTGAAAGGTCGTACGCTCTGGCAGGAAACGGAATCAGCCTTCGGAGAGACGATGGCACTGAGCGAGAAGATCGACCGCCTTTCTAACGAGCTCACCAAGCTCGATCCACGCTCGTCGCCGTACGGAGATTTGCTCGAAGAAATCGGCGAGCTGGAACTTTTGCTAGACGCTACCGATCCCGCACGAATGAAGCCGCGCATCGAGTCGGTGCTCAAGGGCTTGGGATTTCAGCAAAAAGATTTCACTCGCGACTGTTCGGAATTCTCTGGTGGCTGGCAGATGCGGATTGCCATGGCCAAGCTCTTTCTCCAAGAGCCTGAAGTTCTCTTGTTAGATGAGCCGACGAACCACTTGGATATCGGGACGCAGATCTGGGTGGAGCAATACCTCGTCAACTACCCTGGCGCGATTTTGCTCATTTCCCACGACCGCGCGCTGCTCGACACGCTCTGCACGCGCACCATCGCCTTCTCCCATGGACGGGCGGAGGAGTATGCGGGAAATTTCTCATACTTCGAGCGTGAATCGGTCCTCCGTAAGGAAATCCGCGTCAAGCAGTACACTGCCCAGCAGCGGGAAATTGCAGAAAGTCAGCGGTTCATCGACCGTTTCCGGGCATCAGCGAACAAGGCGACGCTGGTGCAATCCCGCATTAAGCTGTTAGCAAAAGTGGAGCGCATCCCAGCACCTGAGCAGGATGACGCGGTGATGAATTTCAAATTTCCACCACCGCCTAACTCGGGTCATATGGTGGCTAAGCTCGAGAGTGTTTCGAAAAGTTACGGCGCGCTGAACATTTTCAGTGGCTTTGATTTCGAGATTAATAAAGGTGAGAAATTCGCCATCGTTGGTCCGAATGGCGCGGGGAAATCGACCTTCTGCCGGATGATCACCGCTCAGGAAGAGCCCGACGCTGGTGCTCACGCCTTCGGGCACAAGGTTGCAACCTCCTTCTTCTCCCAGAACCATGCGGACGAACTCGACCCAAATCAGACCGTTCTCGAAACGGTCGAAGCGGCGGCTTCACGCGAATCCATGCCTCACGCAAGGAACCTGCTAGGCTGTTTCTTGTTTCGCGGCGATGACGTATTCAAGAAGGTGGGCGTGCTTTCTGGCGGTGAGCGGTCGCGGGTCGCGCTGGTTTGCATGCTGCTGCGTCCTGCCAATTTCCTCATCCTCGACGAACCAACGAACCACCTTGATATGCAGTCACAGGACGTGCTCCAGCGCGCGCTCATCGACTATCCGGGCAGCGTGATGATCGTCTCACACAACAGGACCTTCCTCGACGCGCTCGTCACCAAGACACTCGAATTTCGTCCCGGTGAGTCACCGACGCTCTACGCGGGAAACATCACCTACTACTTAGAAAAATCCGCTGAGGATGAAGCAGCAAAGAAGGGGATCGCTCCGCGACTGGCCACGCTTGGCACAGCGCCGTCCGGCAGTTCCTCCCGCCCGTCCATCCCCGGTGTGAATCGCAAGGAGCAGCGACGCATCGAGGCTGAGCAACGCGAAATCCGCTCCAAGGTGCTTAAGCCGTTAGAAAACGAGTTCGTCTTGGTCGAGGCAAAAATCGCCGAGCTCGAGGCTGCGCAAGCGACACTCGCGAGCCAGCTTTCTAGCGAGTCTGTGATGAATCATCCAGGACAGCTGCGTGAAGTCACCAACGCGGTCGATAAAACTTCTAAGTTGTTAGAAGTTAGTTACACACGCTGGAGTGCCCTTTCTGAAGAAATTGAACGCCTCCGTAGCAAACTCGGCATCGAAGCCTGAGACCGGGCTTTATCCTCTGACATAGTTATTTCGGTGCGGTGCTTCGGTTCGGGGTTCATTGAGAAGCAATCTATTTTTGCCGCTTCGTTTTTTTGATAATTTTTTCTAACTGGCGGTTTTAGGTCATAAAACTGCAGTTTAGCAATGGCTGATGGGGTGCTGCGAGTGGGAGCATACGGCTACGATGGAAGCGACTTCCCTCGGAGCTACAACTAGGAATTAAAGGGTCTGAAACTCAGATTATTATTTATTCGTCCCTAGATTTGCCTGATTCGTCACAATTTTATTGAAGCCTATTTTTTTCACAATAGGTGAGGCGTTGCTCCCACGTGCACTCCCCAAAATTACTAACACAATCCCCTTTTGCTTTATCTATCATTACCATTTTTGCCCCGCTGGGCGCCGACTGACGATTCGTCCCTGAATTTGTCTGATTCGTCACAAAATTCCTAACTTGGTCTTTTTTTTGCTCCCTCCGTCTCTCGCACTTTCTCGACTAACTTTATAATGAAAACTATCGATATCACTAAATCTACCAATCCACTCGACACCTCGACCGACATCGAGATTTTGATGGAGTCCCCGTCCCACCGAGTTCCCAGCAAGATTCGGAACGCTCCCGTAGACGTCCAATTCGAATGGGAAACGAAGCCAAAGACCCGGCGTGATTTTGTATTTCCCGAACCAAAGTTTAAAATTCAATCAGTCAAGAGGATGAAGCCGATGAATTTACGCGTCTTGAATGAACCAGAGCGGAATCCATGGATTCAGGCCGATTATTCGAATTTAGGAAGCTACGCCCTGCCGAGACTCGCCTAATGATTACCTCCCTTTTTTGAAACCATTTATTTAACCCCACGACCCCTATTTAAGACCATGAAACTTAGATTCTCACTCTTCCGCCCCAAGGCCATCAACTTTAGCCGCTGTCAAACCGCCTGGATTGTCGTCGGCAGCCTCGCGATCCTTTCCGCCAGCCCCGCCAGCGCGGCCACGTACACGTGGGATGGCGGCTCGGGGTCCAATGGTAACACCTCGACAGCCGCCAACTGGGCGGGTGATGTGGCTCCCGTGGCAGGCTCCGCCCTCGTCTTCGCAGGCTCGACCCGAATGACCCCAATCAACACTGTCAGTACTGGTACCAGTTTTGATAGCGTCACCTTCAGTACAAACGCTGGGGCCTTCACACTTTCAGGCAACGCCTTTTATGTTGCGACCAATATCACCAACAGCTCCTCCAATACCCAGACGATCCAGAATACCCTTGGTTTTGTTGCGGGGAATCATACCATCACGGCCACGTCGGCGGATATACTCCTCAGTGGTGGGATTCTCGGCGCGGGTAGCATCGTCAAAGAGGGGGCTGGCACGTTGACCCTTTCTGGCAATAACAGCTACTCGGGCAACACCACCATCAGCGCTGGCAACCTGGCCATCAGCCACTCGAACGCGCTGGGTGACACCACGGGTAACACCACCATCACGGGCAATGATAATGGCTCCTATCTGTCGCTTTCAGGCGCACTGAGCGTTGCCGAGGCGTTCAACCTC
>VFJU01000202.1 GCA_009885905.1 Verrucomicrobiota bacterium | reverse complement strand
TTCGATCTAATGGATAACTGGGGTAAAGTGAAAGATCTAGCACATCACACCGTATTGCCTTTGATTTGTTACGCAGTTGGTGGGTTCGCAATGTTGACAATGCTAACAAAAAATAACCTGATGGATAATCTTGCTGCAGACTATGTGCGGACTGCCGTTGCGAAGGGGGTGAGCTTCAGGCGTGCGGTTTTTGGTCATGCATTTAGGAATTCAATGATTCCCGTCGCTACAAGCCTTGGAAGTTTGGTGGAAATTTTCATCGGCGGATCTTTATTGATTGAGACCGTTTTCGATATCCAAGGATTTGGACTTTTGCAGTATCAATCCGTGGTGGCTCGTGACGGCCCTGTCATCATGGGAACACTGACCATTGCGGCATTCTTGATGTTGATAGGCAACGTGCTTTCGGACATGATCGTCGCGATGGTCGATCCAAGAATCAAATTCGAATGACTATGCGTGCGATCGGGTTTTTATTCATACTGTTAGGATCGCTGGCGGCGCTAGGCGAGGTGCGTGGGATAGCCTTTCCGACAGCACAGTGGTTTTTTGAGGCAAGTCGCACCGTGCCATTTTTAAATTTCACGATGCCGGGGGGGCAGATTTTTCCATGGTTCGGATGGCTGAGCGTAGCGAGTTTAATCATTGGCGGCATCTGTATGACCGTCCGCACATTCACTCGTGGGCCGAAAAACCCCATCACTGAGCGACAAATCCAGCGCTTTCGCGAAATCAAGCGAGGCTACTACTCGTTGATGATTCTTATCCTGTTAGGAGGAGTTGCTGGGTTAGATCAGTTGGTCGTTGGCAAACGCGCCCTTGCCGTCAAGTACGATGGGCATTGGATATTTCCAGCCTTTCTGTCTCGCGAATTGAAGAACAAGGATTTCGGAATCACAGGGGAACGCGCAGAAGCGGCTGCCGACTATCGCGAATTGAAGCGGTTATGGAAGGAGACCAATGAGAACCGTGTGATCATGCCGATTGTTCCATACGATTCAACGGGTGACACATTGCCGCCAAGATCGCGTCCGTTGGTCGAGCGCGACGGAATTTATTACGAGTTAGGTAGTAGCAAGCCCTATTGGGGATTGGCCGCACGTTATCACGATATACTGACCGCGAAGATTCATTTGCGGCAAGCGATGCGAGAAGGAAAACTCATGGGACCGCAAGATGGATGGGATGCAAGCGGTCTTCCTGTTTTCAATGCGGATTTAAAAAATGACGGTCAAGTTTCAGAGCGCTTCAGTGGCACAGGAACAAAACAGCAATTTCTAGCGCTACCAAGCACGGGGTATCGAGCAATCAAGTATCATCCTGCACCACCGATTCCCTCTGAGGGCAACTGGCTCGGAACGACATCGCAAGGCTATGATATGCTCGCGTATCTTTATGGCGGACTTCAGGTGAATTTTAAAGCTGCCTTGATTTATCTTCCATTCGTTTACGTGATTGGGATTTCAATTGGAATGATGATGGGATACTTCGGAGGCTGGTTCGATCTGATCATGCAGCGTATGATTGAGATTTTTTCTAACACTCCATTTTTATTCATCGTGATTATCTTTTCCAGTATGGTTCCTGAGCGCTTTAAAGGACTTCCGGTGATTTTGACGATTCTTATTATCTTCGGTTGGATGGGGTTAACCTATCTAATGAGAACTGCTGCTTACCGTGACAAGGAGCGTGACTACATAGCAGCTGCGAAAGTGCTTGGTGCGAGCACGCCTCGAATTATTTTTCGTCACCTTTTGCCAAATACCGTGGCCATTATTGTGACGCTTTTGCCGTTCACGGTGTCCGGCTTGGTTTTTTCACTTACTTCTCTGGACTATCTTGGATTTGGATTGCCTCCAGAGTACGCCACATGGGGTCGCTTGCTGAACGATGGACTTGCGAATCTTTCTTCGCCATGGCTCGTTACCTCGACGTTCATTGTGTTGGTTGGGTTGTTGGTTCTCATCACCTTTATTGGTGAGGCTGTGCGAGAGGCTTTCGATCCGAAAAAATTCACTTATTACCGATGACGCGCCGTTTGATTTCATCTCTTGTACTTGTTGCTACCAGCTGTTGCTTGGTGATTTCATGCCGAAAAGATTCCGATGCTTCGGGGCGGACGCTCGGCTTTGACGCGTTTGTCCCACGCTACAATGTCTACATTCAAAATTGGTTGATCGAGCAGCAGGGGCGTTCAAAAAAAGAAGCGATCCGGATCGCCGCTGACCTGACCACCGCGCAGGGTGTAGAAAAAGATCTGCTAGAGATTCAAGCTCAAGCGAACCGCCGTGCGCTTGAAAAATGGCAGTTCCGTTTAGGCCTCGGTGATTTTCTAAAGGTGGGTCTACCCTCGGAAATTCCTGCCGACCTCGTCTGGGAGAATGGTTTGGATCAACCCGAAATGGGGGACCCCCGAGCGCAAAAAGGTGGAGTACTCCGCCGTCATATTTTGGATTTTCCTCCGACGATTCGTCCGTTCGGACCCAATTCTAACAATAGCTTTCGAAGTGACCTCTATGACCTCATCGACATGAGGTTGATCACTTTTCACATGGAAACCATGAAGCTTATTCCGGGGCTTGCTAAGGAATGGGCTGTTTCAAAAGATAAGCGGACAATTTATTTCCGAATCGATCCAGATGCACATTATTCAGACGGAGTACCTGTTCAGGTACGTGACTACCTCATCACTGTTTATTTGAATGTTTCGGATAATGTTGTAAACGCCTATCAGAAGCAATTTTATCGAGAAAACATCGCGCAAGTTGCAATGTATGGTGACCACACACTCTCGATTTCACTTCCTGATGCGAGTTTCTTTGGCCCGCTCACTGCAGGAAGTCTAACTCCATCGCCTGCCCATTTTTATTCAGAATACGGCCCCGACTACGCCGAGCGCTACCAATGGCGCTTTCCGCCTACCACTGGTCCTTACGAGGTGAAATCGGGGGATATCGTTAAGGGCGTTTCAATCACTCAGACCCGCGTGAATGACTGGTGGGCAAAAGATCGAAAATTTTATCGTTACCGATTCAATCCCGACAAACTGGTCAGTACAGTGGTGCGGGACGA
>VFJU01000481.1 GCA_009885905.1 Verrucomicrobiota bacterium | reverse complement strand
GGCGCATCCTGTTGTTTTCGCAATTCACCACCATGCTTGCGTTGATCGAGGCGCATTTGGTGAAGGAAAAAATCCAGTATTTAAAACTCACCGGTGCTTCGAAAGATCGCGGCAAGCTGGTTGAAGATTTTCAGAATGGAAAAGCGGCCGTGTTTCTCATTTCACTCAAAGCCGGTGGCACAGGGCTTAATCTAACAGCTGCTGATACGGTGATTCACTATGACCCGTGGTGGAATCCCGCCGCAGAGGCGCAGGCGACGGACCGAGCGTATCGAATCGGTCAGAATAATCCGGTTTTCGTCCACAAGTTGCTGTGCCAGGACACCGTCGAAGAACGGATCCATAAGCTTCAGCAGGAAAAAGGCAAACTCGCCGCGGGCATTCTGGCCGATGCGGATATTTCCAACCGCCTAGACGCCGCGACCGTGCGAGCCTTGTTGGATCCCTGAAATGCCGAGCTTGAGCCAATAAAAAACCGGAAGACCACTATGGACCTTCCGGTTGATTGATTTGTATAAAACCTAATTCACATTACTTTTTAGGGTTTGGATAAGCCCAAGTTGGAACAACGGTGCCGGTGCCCCAAACGGTATCTGCACCGGTTTCGGTCATATTCTTACCGTTAATTTTGACGTTGCTCGAAGTGCTCACGATGGGTAGTGAGGTGACACTGTTATCGAGTCTCAGGACCACTGCTTTGGCGTCGTAATAGTCGGAATCGAAAGTGCCGTCCATCGCCAGTTTGAAAGGCGCAGCGATGATTGGGCGACTAGGATTACCGGAGCTACTCAAGCCTTTGATTCCGTCCATCAGGATCCCAAAACCGACTTCACCTGCTGCGAGCGCTTGGGTGTCGGTATTCAAGATGCCGTCGGGTTTTTTGGTGTAAGCTGTTTTTGCATAGAACATCGTTTCTGATTGGGCGATGCCTGCACGAACGAGTTGGCGAAAGCGATCGTTTGATGTGGTACCCGAGACTAGAGCTGTGTCGGTGGCTTCTTTGACGGCAGCGGCGGTGGTATCATCTGGGAATGTGCCGTATTCGGTATCGAATTCATTCAGGCCCATTCCGGTCTGACGCGCGTTGTTGACGGCTTCGGTTTGGTCGGCTTTTTTACGCTGGCGGATCACCATGGGAGCGGTGAGACCGGCGAGAGCCGCGATGATGACGATGACGACGAGAAGCTCCACCAAAGTGAAGCCACGACGTAGGGATTTATTAGTTTTCATGGTTTTATGTATCTATCTTTATTTATTTGCGGGGCAAAAACCCCAGTTTTATTTATGTCCTGACGAGTTGAGTCGCCAAGAGTGGAGAAAAATTTACTCTTGGATTAGAACGAAGCAAGAACCAAGTGATTTTTGCTTGAACCATTTGCATGAGTTACCATTTGGCCGGGGGCTTGCTTGGGTCGCGACGGAAGTCGTCCAGCACTTGGAACTCGCGTTGGGTGATCGGGTAGGGGCCAGCGAACTCAACGCCTTGCCGAGTCCCCGCGGTGGCACGACAGGCGAAAGCTTCACGATCCTTCAGGTAATAGAGAATCAAATATAGGCGGTCGCGGTTTCCTGTCTCTGCGAGGAAGTCGGGGAGGCCGTGTTTGGCGACAAAAATCTTTAAGCCAGGATATTCTTGGGCTTGGGTTTCCATTCGTTGAAATCCAAACGAAGGAGGATCTTTCCTAACCAGCATGATTTGGTTTTGTGCAGCCGCTTCCATACTTCCAGAGTGCCATGCATCCCCAACTGGCCTGCACGATATCGTTAGAATTCCTGTCAGAGTGAAGCCAAATATCTGCGTTGCTTTAAGGAGCTTTCTCACAAGTTATTCGTGCGGCGTGTTAGGGTATTTGTTTTGCAAACGATCTTTTTTAATCAATTCCTGAATTTTTAAAGTGTTAGGTCGGTTTGCTTCGGAGTCGACAAAAAAAGCGGTTTCCATCGGCACTAGGAACTCGACGGCAGAATTAATTCCTACGAGATGGCCATAGGCATCCACCACTGGCCCGCCACTATCGCCTGGTTGAAAAGGAATATCTAACTTGAAAGATCGGTTCCCAGTGAGAATTCCTTCTGGCGCGAGAGGCGTACAGAGTTTTCCGGCTGTCGACTTTGCTCCAGTAGAAATTCCTCCATGAATTACACGGGTTCCCTCGGGAAGCCATTGCTCACGTGGAGTCCATTCATAGAAATAGGGCGTAGGTGCTGGAATATGAAGCAGTGCGATGTCTGAAGCCTTAGAACGCCATACGACTCTGGCTTTCTCTGCTGTTAGGCGCTGACCTCGACCGCTAATGATAAAAACATTACGTCCTCCCATCCGAGCTAAAACATGATCAGCGGTTAGAAAGTAGCCGTCTACCGAAATGGGCACCGCAGAACCTCCGTCTGCATCATCGGGGTCTTGTGAACTTGCAAGATGGGTTTTCATCCACGAGTCGATATTTTTTCTCCGTGTCACGACCACGGCTGCCGCACGCTCAGCGATGATTTGGCGGGTCGATTGGCTGGGTACGACGAGGTCGGGTGGCGGGCAAATTGAGCACGATTGGTTAAACCAACTGAAAAACACCAATCCGGACATTAGAACAACTTTCCCCATCTGGATCGATAGAATCACAGCGACATCGATTCGTATAGTGGCATCGACTTGCCACATCAGAATTTAATTTTCCTCGAGTAATCTTTCGATCACACGTCGGAAGGGTGAGGGCATGGCCAACGCAAGCACTTGGTCTATGTCGTGCCAGGCTTCATCCGCCGCCAATTGGAAATTTTCTCGTACGCTGGTGGCATCGTGCACTCGGAGGGTCACTTGGTAGCGTGTGATCGCGTAGCGATGTTGATCGAGACAAGGCAGCGAGGAAATTTGTGCGGCCTCACGCGTGGGCAGCTTCCACAGTCCTTGACGGCGTTTGCTGCTCTCGCGGTGCAGTAAGAGACGACCGCTTTGATCTCGTAGCCACAATGCGTGTTCATTCACCTCGGTGATCGCCGTTTTTTGCCGTTTCACTGGCAGTAACTCGGGTTGGTGAGTTAGGCAAAATTTAGCCACTGGGCATGCCAAGCAATCGGGGACACCCGGGCGGCAAATTCTCTGGCCTAACTCCATCAATGCGGAGTTATAAATCCGCGGATGTTGCGGGTCAGCGAGGGCCTCTGCCCATTCCCATAATTGTTTTTGTCCGCTTGGTTCATCCACGGGTTCTGAGAAATTCATCAACCGCGAAAACACTCGTGCGACATTTCCGTCCACCACTGCCGCGGGGAGATTGAATGCAAACGATCTCAGCGCACCCGCAGTGTAGCGACCTACGCCTGGTAGGTTGATTAGATCTGCTAGATCTATTGGAAATTTTCCATGGTGAAGAGTGATAATTGTCCGCGCGGTTTCTCGCAACATTCTTACCCGTCGATAATATCCCAAGCCTTCCCAGGCTTTGAGTAACTGTTCGTCATCAGCGACTGCTAACGAATCAATGTCAGGAAATGTTTCCAGAAACCGCGTGTAAAATCCACGACCCAGCACCGTTGCAATTTGCGTTTGTTGCAACATCACCTCGGAAATTAAAATCGCATATGGCTCGCATGTTCTTCGCCATGGATAGTCACGCCCGTGGGCTGAAAACCATTTGATCAAAGCTTTACGAAAAACTACCGGACGAGTTGTCGCAGGAGTCGTGGTTTTTGCTTTCAACATCCTGCCACAGACTCGCGGTTCTGGTGATTTTGACCAATAAGAAATCTGCGCAGGAGGCGATTTGATGGTCTTTTTGATATTCTTACTCGCGAGTGGTCCTACACATCGTCCCAAAATCCGTGAATTTTGTCGATTTCACGGCGGTTGCGCTTCGTTGGTCGACCTTTGGCGGCCTCTTGCCTCGCGATTTGCCAGTTTTTGTGTGCTTCGTAAATTTCAGGGCTGGTTAGGTCTTGATAACAGGCTTGGGCTTCCGGCGCACCGACACGCTTGATGATGATTTCCTTAACTAAAATCTGGCGAAGCCCGGGGCCCTCGATGAATGGAATTTCTAACACGTCATTTTTTTGGACTGTCGATGCAGGCTTGAGCGGGTGACTGTTACGCTTCAACTTTCCGGTCATACAAACCTCGGCAGCGAGCCCACGCGTTTTAAAAAATCGTGTGGCCCACAGCCATTTATCAGCACGAGCGGAGTCAGACATGATTGATTATTTCTTGGGTGTAGGGCAATAATCTAACATATTAACAAGTGGCGATTGTGAAAGCTCGTCTACCCCTGCATTCCGTAGTGAAGAAACTGTCGCTGCTGGATCTAGCCGATTGAGTGGCATCATCGAATATCCCGCCCCGATGTCTACCCCATCACTGCTGCGGATTTCAAAATGTAAATGTGCAGGATAGTAGCCGTTTGCAGTACCTACATTTCCGATGACTTCGCCGCGTGGCACTAACGCACCGATGGCGACATTGATTCGATCCAAGTGGGCATACATTGAATGCAGCGTTTTACCGTCTTTAGTGCGGTGGGCGATGACGAGCAACTTCCCCCAGCCAGCAGAAGGTTCGCCGGCGAAGACCACCAACCCGTCTGCGGCGCAGTAAACTGGGTCGCCCAGATCGGTGTTCATTCCGCCGATGCCATTCAAGTCATCCCCCGTATGGTGCCCACCGCGCTTGGAGTTGAAATCCCAAAATTTTTGGGCGTTGTAGACGAGCCCACCGTGATCCGAGCCGAGTGGCGGGTCAAACCGAAGTGAAGTGGGAATCTGAGCGGTTAGCCACGCGGAGAGGAAATGAAAGCGATGATCCAATTGACCATTTATCGGCATCGCCAAGGGTGTTTCATCGTCATGCAGCGCAGAAGGGCGAATCAGAAAAAAACCCATGACACCTACTAGAGCAATAGCCACTATGAGAGTTAGAAGATTCAGCGGCAGACCACGCATACCGTGAACATTAAGTATTCAGTCCGCTACAATCAAGGCTCCATGCAAAGGCTAAATAGCTTGTTGCTGCGGAGTTGATCGCTGTCCCATGCGCTGATGAAAGAGTAAATCTCATCGTAAAGACCTTCGCAGCTTTTATTCCACTTTGAACGTCCTCGGAGGATCAGCGCGCTTTCCCGTAAGCCCGTGAAACGGATTTCCTCAGCCCCAGCGGCTCGCAGCTCGCCAAGTTCGAAACGAAGCGTCTCGAAAAAGGCGAGTTCAAAACCATTACCTGCATCCATCGCTGCACGAATCAAAGAAACTGTCACTGGCGGCGCGAGCGGCTCAAGTTTTTCAGCAATCCGCTCGCATCCGATTTTGATCAACATTTTCCGCATGCGGGAAAAAAGATCTTCGATTGGCAATAACTTCAGTGGGCACTTGGTTTCCAAATACTGCACCACTCCGCTGCAGATGTCGTTGACGAAAGGAAAGTCCTCGTGGTCTGCCGCACGAACGGCGCGCTCAAGGGCTACATCTAGCCAGACGGTATCGTAGTCGATCACTTGATAGCGACCGATTTGGAGAGCTGGGCGGTTACCGATGAGGGCGATCAAAGCAAATTGTTAGAAAATAAAGCCAAGGTTAAAAAGTTGAATTGCGAAGTGCAGTTAGGAAAAGAAATGAAATCCCCTAGTCCTTGAAAAGTCGCCGCTGGAATGGATCGCGAGCGGCGCGGCGCGAGAGTGACTGGATTTCTGCGATGAACTCGTTCACATTTTCGAATTGTCGATAGACCGATACGTAGCGAACATACGCGACGGGATCGATCTGGTGAAGCTTGTCCATCACTTTCCCGCCGATGATGGCAGAGGGCACTTCGCTCACGTGATCCTTGTGGAGATCTGTTAGTATTTCTTCCACGGCGCGGTCGAGACGCTCCATCGAAACCGGTCGTTTCTCGCAGGCCTTGATGAGTCCACCCATCAGTTTTTCGCGGTTTAGTGCTTCGCGGGTCCCGTCCCTTTTCGTCACCCGCAACTCGGTGCGCTCGATCTGCTCGTAGGTCGTGTAGCGATAAGTGCATTGCAAGCATTCGCGCCGACGACGAATCGACGTTCCATCCTTGGAGGATCGGGAATCGAGCACTTTGTCTTTGATGGAACCGCATTGGACGCAACGCATGAAGATTGGTAGCAAGCAACAGGCGCCACTCTAGGGATGTATCTAGTAGCGTCAATTGAAAAACTGTAGTATATTTAGTAGGTCAGTCTCGATGATCAAGATTGGCATGATGAAGATTTTTGAAACTTCCAAGCATGGCTTGGCCGAACGCGTCAGGCTTTCTTTGATCGCTGTTCATCACGGATGCCGCCAATGAATAACAGAAACGCAGCGATGCAGATACACGAGTCAGCGACGTTGAATGCTGGCCACCAACCACCGCTCGAAGGGATGAGCTTGTCGTAATAGGGAATCTTAATTGCGATAAAGTCCACCACGTAACCCTCTGAGAGACGATGCCAGAACTCCGCGGATTTCAGGTCTTCAAGCAAGAATCCTTGCAACAATCGATCTGTTAGGTTTCCCAAGATGCCGCTGAGCAACATTGC
Source organism: Verrucomicrobiota bacterium (assembly GCA_009885905.1). Lineage (GTDB taxonomy): Bacteria > Verrucomicrobiota > Verrucomicrobiia > Verrucomicrobiales > Akkermansiaceae > Luteolibacter. The sequence continues at coordinate 7,318 of VFJU01000481.1, read as the reverse complement.
TACCGCGATTTGAGACAGGGGGTTACTGAAGACACCTTTTTTCCAAAAAATTCTTATCATTGATAAAGCGATGAGCGGCACAATGAGAAAGACAACCGGGGCCCATGCCGTGCCGTTGCCAAATCCAAATGCTACGCCTTGGTTATGAACTCGAACGAGGTGGAAAAAATTTTCGACGATGGGGATGTCGAAGGAATCAAGTGACCATGGCGGCGGAAATCTGACTACGGTCCAGATCTTCGTGATTTGATCCAGCACATATAGCGGTAGAGTCAGAAAGAGAAAGAGCTTGGGAAAAGACATGAGAGATTTTAGTGGCAGACAATTTGTTAGAATTTATTTGAAGAAGAGGACGGTTTCATTCTTCCTCAGTTAAACGATTTACGAGCTACCGGATAACACTCTCACAGCGCTCACAAATGGCGCTTTCGAGAACGGGTTCGTGCTTGCGGCAACGCGGGCAAAGAGGCAGCTCGGTTTTTTTAGCGGTGGCGTTGATATCATCTCCCACCGTTACCGTCAAGCCGGCGATGATAAAGAACTCGGTTGCGAAGGGGCGGTCGTTGAGCATTTCTAGCAATACTGCATCGCTTTCTGGAATGGTTAGAAATACATCAGCCTCGTTGTTGCGAGTGAATTCTTTGGCCTGGATACGACTTTCGATGGCAGTTTGGATGGCGTATTTGATTTCGAACAAGCGCGCGACTTGTTTCGTGGCTTCGCCGGGCGAGAATGCTGGGTTTGCTTCTGGGAAATCTTGCTCGTGGATGGAACCGGCGGTGAAGTCGGCATGCTCCCAGGCCTCGTCCGCAGTGAACGCGAGAATCGGCGCGAGCAACTTGGCGATGCTGGTAAAAATCTCATGCATCGCCGCTTGTGAGGCCAGACGGCGTGGCGAAGTGGCGGCATCGCAATACATACGATCTTTAGTGGCATCGATGTAAATCGCTGAGAGATCCGCGGTACAAAATTGGTTAAGCGAGTTGAAAACTTTACGGAATTCATACGCATCGTAGGCCTTGCGGCACTCAGTGACGACTTCATGGAGGCGCTCAAGAATCCAGTGGTCGATGAGTGTGTATGCGGGCGTGGCAGGCGCGGCACGAGGATCAAAGCCATCGAGATTTCCTAACAATATTCTTAGAGTATTACGTAGACGGCGGTAGGGCTCGGCGACTTGTTTGAAGAGGTCTTCTCCAAAAGGCACCTCGTTTTGCCAATCAACGGAAGACACCCAAAGCCGAACAATATCGGCACCGTATTGGTTATAGAAATAGGCAGCATCGGTAGGCTTACCGGCTTTTCCCGCATCGGATTTCGCGAGTTTTTTCTTATCCTTATCTACGACAAAGCCGTGAGTCATCACCGACTTGTAAGGTGCGTGACCCCGGTAGCCGACGCTGAGCATTAACGAGCTCTGGAACCAACCGCGGTGTTGGTCGGTGGCTTCCAAATAGAGATCTGCGGGGCAATGGAGTTGCGGGTGGGCATCAAGCACCGAGGCATGGGAGCAACCGGAGTCGATCCAGACGTCGAGGGTATCGCGACATTTTGTAACCCCAGCAGGAAGTCCTAACAAATTTGCGAGTTCGGCGTCAGATTTTTCGAACCAGATGTTGGTTCCTTCCTTTTCAACTAGCGAGGCCACTTTGTTAGCAAGTTCTGCGGAGAGGATAGCTTTGCCGCTTTCATCGAAGAAAACGGGCAGAGGAACGCCCCATGTGCGTTGACGTGAGATGCACCAGTCTGGGCGGGATTCGACGGTGCCATAGATTCGGTTTCGCCCCCATGCAGGGAGCCATTCGACCTTATCGATCTCAGTTAGAGCTTCTCCACGCAGCTTATCTAGCGAGATGAAAAATTGCTCAACGGCTCGGAAAATAATTGGCGTCTTCGACCGCCAGCAATGTGGGTACGAATGCTTGTAAGTCTCACGACCCAGCAAGTGACCGCTTGTGGCAAGTATCTCAATGATTCGGTCGTTAGATTTAAAAACATGAATGCCAACGAGTTCATCGAGTCCGACATCCGAGGTGAATTTTCCGCAGTCATCGACAGGTGATAGTACGCCTAAGTTGTTTTGTTGACCCGCTACGTAGTCGTCTGCTCCATGACCTGGTGCGATGTGGACGGCGCCGGTGCCAGTTTCGGTGGTGACAAAGTTGGCGAGGATGATCTTGGACGTCCGTGCAAGGAAGGGGTGTTGAGCTGCGAGTTGATCGAAGGTTTTTCCCTTGCGCTCCTCGAGTGTCGCGGTGAGTACAAATCCGGTTTTTTCCGTGAAATCAGCCACGAGTTCGCGGACGATGACGAAGGATTCTTCGATGTCGTCTTTTTTGAATTTGCCAATGACGTAGGTGAACTCTGGGTGAAGTGCGATGCCGAGGTTCGCGGGAAGAGTCCATGGGGTGGTGGTCCAGATCACCATCGAAGCGGTGCCCGCGAGATCACCCGTGATGAGCGGAAATTTCACAAACACAGCGGGGCTTTCTTTGTCAGCGTATTCGACTTCGGCCTCGGCAAGAGCCGTTTGCGCACCGTATGACCATTGTACAGGTTTTTTTGCCTGATAGATTGAGCCATTTTCTACCAGCTTTGCAAAAACCCGTAGGATGTTCGCTTCATAGCTGGGATTCATGGTTAGATACGGTCGATTCCAATCACCAAAAACTCCGAGTCGTCGAAAAGAACCGCGCTGGATGTCGATAAACTTTGATGCAAACTCACTGCAGCGGCGGCGAATTTCCGCAGGCTCGAGACCAGCGGTTTCTTTCACGACCTTGAATTCAATAGGTAAGCCATGGCAGTCCCAACCCGGCACAAACGGTGCTGCGAATCCGGCCATGGTCTTGGATTTCACCACGAGATCCTTGAGTAGTTTGTTGAGCGCGGTGCCCATGTGGACGTCGCCGTTGGCGAAGGGTGGACCATCATGGAGGATAAATTCTGGGGCATTTTGCTCACGGCGATGGGCAAGAATCTTTTCGTAAAGCCCGCTGTTCTCCCACTTGGCGAGTCGCCCCGGTTCGTTCTGCACCAGATCTCCCCGCATTGGAAAAGTCGTTTGCGGTAGGGTCAGGGTCTCTTTGTAATTCGGTGCGGCACTCATATCGGGGGGCGGACGCTAGCAATGCCTTTCGATGGGGTCAACCATCAGAAACCGCACGATGTTGGGCCGCGGCAGGGAAATCTCGCGGTTTCTCATGTCCGTATGGTTGGGAGGCGGCATGCTGTTGCCAAATGATCGGGTGTCTGCCATGGGTAATGGATGCGTTTTCATCGATTTTTACCGCTCGTCGAGTGCCTCGGCCTGGGCCTCTATGTTGCGTCTACGACTGGACTCGTCGCGGCGGATTTTTCATTCGCCGCTTTGTGCGCGAAGGCTCGCGAAATGGCGACAGTTCCCTACGTCCCAGCAAAAAATAATCTAGCAGATTTCTGGAAGAACCTTAGCTATGATCAGCACCGTGACATTCGGTTTGAGATGAATTCCGGTCTTTGGGCCGCTGAAAAGGGAGATTTTTCTATCGATTTTTTTCATCCAGGGTGGACGGCGAAAAAGATGGTGATGCTCCACGAGGTGACCGAGGGAAAGTCCAAGCGGATTGAGTTTGACCAAGGTCTTTTTGATTACGGCAAACAGGTGATACCTGCTGGCACGCCGCCGCCGCAGGGTTACGCGGGTTGGCGCGCGAGAACCCATTTGAACTCTGCTGATTACATGGATGAGTTTCTCGTTTTTATGGGTGCGAGTTATTTCCGCGCAATCCCGAAGGACGCGCCCTATGGGCTTTCCGCACGCGGTCTTTCTATCAACAGCGGCTTGCCAGGCGTGGGTGAGGAGTTCCCAGATTTTTCGGAGTTCTATCTTGAAAAACCAACGAATAATTCCGGCGTTCTCAAGGTCAGTGCTTTGCTTAACGGTGAGAGTGTGGCGGGTGCTTATCAATTCACCATCACTCCGGGACCGGAGACCATCGTGGATGTTGTTGCGGAAATCACCTTGCGGCGGCCTGTCCAACAGTTAGGAATCGCGCCGTTTTCAAGCATGTTTTGGTTTGGTGAGAGTACGCATCCTCGACCATATGATTTCCGCCCAGAAGTTCACGACAGTGATGGTTTATTGATGGAGCTTGGAAGTGGTAATCTACATTTCCGCCCGTTAGAGACGACCAAGGGACAATTTCGTCATTGCGTTTTCACGATGGAAAAGCCGCGCTCGTGGGCTCTCTTGCAGCGTGACCGTTCGTTTCATTCTTATCAGGATCCTGAGGCACTTTATCACAACAGGCCGAGTGTTCGAGTCGAGCCAGTCGAGGGATTTGATTTCGGAAAACTGCATCTCATAGAAATGCCAACACGCGACGAGACGGATGATAATGTGATTCTTCTCTGGGAACCACAACCGTCGCTTGATGTCGGTAAAACTGTTAGCTTTCACTATCGACTGCGCTGGATGCGCGAACCCGCTCCATCGGGGATCTTCACTGTCCGTTCCACACGTGTGGGAACGCCGGTGCAAAAGCCAGATCAAGTGCTGATCACTATCGATTTCGCAAAGCCGCTTGAACCTGGACTAAAAGTCGGTGATCCGAAGTGGGATGACATTTCCAAGCTCAAGCCGGTGGTGACAGTGAACCAGAAAGCGGCAAAGATTCTTCATGTCGGGCTTAGCGACATCAGCATGCCGAATGTAGATGCGTTGCCAGCGGGTCTTGGTCGCAGTCCTCTGCTTCACATGCCGCAGGTGTTGCGGGCGTTCTTCGTTATCGACCCATCAACAAATCTAGCAGACATGGATATGACATGCGAGCTACAGGATGAAAATCATAAAGCGGTCTCTGAGCGCTGGGTTTATTTATGGAATCGGCCGCACGGATCGCCTTAATCGATTTGCTAAGACTTGTGGGTTTTAAACCACTTGCGGAAGTCGCCACCGTGAGATTCTGGGAGAGTGCGTTGACCTAACCATTCTTGCAGAGGCTTGATCGGTGCGACCTGAATCGGTAGGTGATTCATCGCCTTGGACATGGTCATTGCGGTGCGCCAGAGTGAAGGAGAAGTTGCAAGAGTTGCGAATGGCGACATTGGAATAGAACCTGCTGAAGGCACGGACTCGCGCTTGGCTTTGTCACGCAAGCGGAGAAGTAGGTCAGGGATTGGGATATCTACTGGGCAGACTTCATTGCACGCGCCGCAGAGCGAAGAGGCTTTCGGTAAATCTGCTAGTTCTGGGAAACGACTGCCGAAGAGAATTGGTGAGAGCACTGCACCGACTGGGCCGCCGTAGGTGGATCGATAGGCGTGGCCCGATGCTTGGCGGTAGACTGGGCAAACATTCTGGCAGGCACCACAGCGGATGCAGCGGAGAATTTCCGCGCAGTTAGAAGCGAGAACGTCTGTGCGGCCGTTATCCATGAAGACGACGTGCATGTGCTCGGGACCTTCCGGTTGATTTTCGGAGCGTGGGCCATTGATGAATTCGGTGTAGACCGTCAGTTGTTGGCCTGTGGCAGAGCGACCTAACAAGTTTAAGAAAACGGCAAGGTCTTTTTCTTCTGGGATTACTTTTTCAATGCCGACGAGGGCGATATGCACCGGCACAGGTGCCATTCCGAAGCGGGAATTACCCTCGTTGGTGATGAGGGCGAGGCGACCCGTGTCCGCGCATACAAAGTTTGCGCCAGTGATTCCGGCTTGTGCCTGCATGTATTTCGCCCGGAGGTGAACGCGCGCTTGGCGAGTAATGGTTTCCGGATCATCGTTATATTTTTCGCTAATACCCTCGCGCAGAAATGTTTTGGCAACGTCTCTGCGGTTAAGGTGGATGATCGGCTTGACGATGTGCGATGGCTCGTCGCCATCAAGCTGGATGATGAATTCACCGAGGTCGGATTCAAGACACTCAACACCATTTTCTATCAGGAATGGATTTAGGTGGATTTCCTCAGCCGCCATCGACTTCGATTTTGTGAGTTGAGTCACGTCATGCGAGCGGAGGATGGACAAGATGGTTTGACGAGCATCTTCGTCAGTGGATGCATAGTGCACATGAACGCCACGAGAAGTTAGAGACTTTTCTGCTTTGTCGAGGTAGTGCTCCAAGTGATGGAGTGTGTGATCTTTGATCGCAGCGGCGAGTTTTCGGAGCGCGTCGGGGTTTGGATAATCTTTGTGGAGAGAGCTATAACGTTTCTCGGTTCCTTTCGATGATCCATCGATGACCGACGCCTGTTTCTCATCGGAAATGTCTCGGGCGTATTGGTCGATGAGTTGAGTGCCGATCATGCGAGTGAATTTCTGAGGATTTGGATGGCGTGAAGATGTTCGATCGGGCGGCCTTGCGTGACAGCGAGACCGGAGAGGTGCATGAGGCAAGACATGTCGCCGCTTACGAGTATGTCGGGGTGTGTCTCGAGAATGTGATCGAGTTTTAACGAGCCCATTCGTCCTGAAATATGCGGAAAGGTGACGGAGAAAGTACCACCGAAGCCGCAACACTGTTCGTCTTGGCCGAAAGGTGTGACGACCACGTTTCCGATCGATTCTAGCAGCTTTAGTGTAGCCTCGCCGCTACCGGTACCGCGGCTATGGCAAGAGCGGTGGAAGGCGATGCGGGTTGGTTTTTTGAATTTACCTTGCCACGTTTTGACCCCAAGGCCGTTGTAGATAAAATCCATGATTTCCCATGTGCGTTTGGCGAGGGAATCGATGGCAGGATCTGGGTTCTCCTCGAATTGAAGAAGATTTCCGTGAAAATTCATCGCCGCGCAGGAGCCGGAAGGGACGATGACAGGAAGGTCTCCGGCAAAAACCGATGCGGTGTGGCGTGCGACTTTTCGCGACGCGACCCAATCGCCAGAGTTGAAAGCAGGTTGACCGCAGCAAGTTTGATTGTCTGGAAAATCGACGGCGATCCCTAGATGCTCGAGCACTTCGACCGTTGCCTTGGCGGTGTCGTCGTAGAATGCGTCACAAAGACAAGTGCCCATGAGTAAAACACGCTTGTTTAGGGGTCGGGCGATCGGATTGGCCATGATAAACTGAGTTATTGGGAGAAGATTTTCACCAAGAAACTAATTATTTTTGCGTAAAAAACAATGCGGAATTTTATATACTCTCACCTTTCATGAGAAATGCTTAAGCACTTTTTCCGTGGCGACTTCCGCCGTCAGACCGTGGATTTCGCGAAGGGTTTCTGGCTTGCCGTGTTCGATGAACTGGTCTGGCCAACCGATCCTCTCGACCGGTGTGTGGATGCCGGCGTCGTGGAGATTTTCGATCACGGATGCACCAAAGCCATTGAGCAGCACGTGGT
>VFJU01000508.1 GCA_009885905.1 Verrucomicrobiota bacterium | reverse complement strand
GAGGAGATCACGCGTTTAGATTCACACTTTGCCAAATTTCGCGAATATCTCGATGCCAGCGAACCGCCAGGACGCGCGCTCGATTTCCTTTGTCAGGAGCTTTTCCGAGAATTTAACACCATCGGTTCCAAAGCAAATGACGCGATCATCGCCCAGACGGTCGTCGAAGCTAAAACGGAATTAGAAAAGATCCGCGAGCAAGTACAAAACGTCGAGTGACGAGGCATCAATCCTGAAAATTAACAGGAATAACCTTGGTGGTCCATCTGGGTGAAGGAAAGGACAAATAACTATCCTAATGTTTGTTTTTTGACTTCACCTCCAAGTCCCTCCTCTCTAGAAAAATACTCGATATGCTTGATACACAACCACGATTGGGTAAGTTAATGGCCGCTAATCGCGGAGAAATCGCAATTAGGATTTTCCGCGCAGCCAACGAACTCGGTCTCCGCACCGTCTCGATTTTTGCCGAAGAAGATCGATTTTCAATCCATCGTTTCAAGGCGGATGAAGCTTATCAACTCGACTCGGCTAGAGGACCTGTTGGCGCTTATCTCGACGTGGAAGGCATTGTCACCTTAGCCAAGCAGAAAGGCGTGACCATGATTCATCCTGGGTATGGATTTCTATCAGAAAACGCGACATTCGCCCGTGCTTGTGCACGTGAAGGTATTACCTTTATCGGTCCATCTCCAGACCTGCTAGAAAATATGGGTGATAAAACTGCGGCTAGAGCCCTCGCCCACCGATTCAATGTCCCCACCCTACCCGGTACCGAGGATCCAATCACCGACCCAGATCAAGCACTTTCCGTTGCGCACGAAATCGGTTTTCCGCTCATCATCAAGGCCGCATTCGGCGGTGGTGGACGCGGCATGCGGGTGGTTGATAAGCCCAGTCAACTCGCTGGATTGTTAGCAGAAGCCCAAAACGAAGCACTTAATGCTTTTGGGAATTCCGCAGTTTTCCTCGAAAGGTATATTTCGCGAGCAAAACACATCGAGGTGCAAATTCTAGGAGACCAACACGGTAATGTCGTCCATCTTCACGAGCGCGATTGCTCGGTGCAGCGTCGTTATCAGAAAGTCATCGAGGTTGCGCCAGCGATGCACCTAGATCCAAAAGTGCGAAAGGAACTCTGCGATGCAGCAGTGGCACTGGCAAAAGGCATCGGCTACGACAATGCGGGCACCGTCGAGTTTTTATACGACATGGACAAGAACGACTGGTTCTTCATCGAGATGAATCCACGAATTCAGGTAGAACACACCGTGACCGAATGTGTCACCGGAATTGACTTGGTGCGCTCGCAGATTCTTGTCGCTGCGGGTCACACGCTTTTCAGCGAGGAAGTCGCCATCCCGAAGCAGGCGGAAATCCCATGCATCGGCTTCGCCATCCAATGCCGCGTGACCACCGAAGATCCCGAAAAAAACTTTGCTCCAGATTACGGTCGCATTCTCAATTATCGGTCCGCGGCTGGCTTTGGGATTCGTTTGGATGCAGCATCGGGGGACGCGGGATCGGTGGTGACACCGTACTACGACTCGATGTTAGTCAAGGTCACCGCCATGGGTCGTGACTTCCCGATGGCCTGCCAACGAATGGATCGCGCTTTGCGTGAATTCCGCATTCGTGGCGTGAAAACAAATATTCCTTTTTTAGAAAATGTCATTGCCGACGAGACATTTCGTAGCGGGCAGGCACACACCAAGCTCATCGACACCAAGCCGAAGCTTTTCCATTTCAAACGTCGTCGCGACCGAGCCACACGGACACTTTCATATCTATCCGATATTACCCTAAATGGAAATCCCAGCACCAAGGGCTGGAAACCGGACAACATATTCCACAAAGCACTGGTTCCTAAATCTCTGATCATCGAGCACAACGCTGTGACTCCAAAAGGCAGTCGCGACGTCTTACTAGACCTGGGGCCAGAGAAATTTGCTCAATGGATTCTCAACGAAAAGCGCCTTCTGATCACGGACACAACCCTGCGGGATGCGCACCAATCTCTCATCGCTACAAGGATGCGTAGTTTTGACATGCTGCGAGTTGCCGAGGCGATTTCACACCGAATTCCTGAGATTTTTTCTATAGAAATGTGGGGTGGAGCTACATTTGACACCGCGATGCGCTTCCTCAGCGAGTGCCCGTGGGATCGACTACGCCGCCTGCGTGAAAAAATTCCTAACATTTGTTTTCAAATGCTTTTCCGCGGATCAAACGCCGTGGGTTACTCAAACTACCCAGACAATGTTGTCGCGGGATTTGTAAAACACGCGGCCGACTCAGGAATGGATATTTTTCGGATCTTCGATTCACTCAACTACCTTCCAAACATGCAGGTGGCGATGGAGGCCGTACGCAATCATGGCAAACCGATTTGTGAAGCAGCGATTTGTTATACGGGCGACATTACCGACTCACGTCGGGACAAGTATTCATTGAAATATTACGTGACCAAGGCCAAGGAACTCGAACGCATGGGAGCCCACATGCTCTGCATCAAAGACATGGCGGGACTCTGTAAACCACACGCCGCTTTCAAATTGGTCACGGCGCTCAAGGAAGAAATCGGCATCCCTGTCCATTTCCACACTCATGACACTTCCGGCATCAACTCCGCTTCAGTTCTAGCAGCTTCCAAAGCCGGAGTGGATGTGGTCGATCTCGCCATATCTTCCATGTCAGGCTCGACCTCTCAGCCTAACCTTAACTCTATTTCATCCGCACTATCTAACACAGAGCGCGATCCTGGACTGGACTTTGATTCACTCAACGAGTTCTCAGACTACTGGGAACACGTGCTAGAATTCTATCAACCGTTCGACTCAGCACCTCGCTCCGGAACCGCTGAGGTCTACGAACACGAAATGCCAGGTGGCCAATACACCAACCTCCGTGAACAAGCGAATGCCATGGGTCTTGGGCACCGTTGGCGCGAAATCGCCCGCACGTATGCCGATGTCAATCAACTATTCGGTGACATCGTCAAGGTCACTCCCTCATCCAAGGTCGTCGGAGATATGTGCATGTTCCTTGTCACTCGCGGCATCAAAGCGGCGGACGTCACCAAGCTAAAGCCTGGCTCGATCGACTTCCCGGAGAGTGTCATCGACATGCTCGCCGGTGGACTGGGGCAACCCGATGGCGGGTGGCCAGCTGATGTGCAGAATGTTGTGTTAGGAAATCGTAAACCTACCACTAAACGACCGGGTGAACTCGCGGAACCCATCGATCTCGAGGCCACACGCGTCGCGTTATCAAACAAACTTGGACGCAGCGCCACCGATGATGACCTTTACTCACACTTGATGTATCCACAAGTATTTGAAGACTTCATGTCTTTCCGATCAAAATACGACGATCTCAGTGGGTTACCTACATCAGCATTTTTCTATGGCTTGCAGATTGGCGAGGAAATAGAGATTGAAATCGATACCGGCAAGATCCTCATCATCAAGCTAATCTCGATTGGTGAGGCAGATTCTGCCGGGCGTAGGGCGCTCTTCTATGAGCTTAACGGAATGCCGCGTGAATCAATCGTGACGGATAATTCATTGAAATCAGTTAGTATCGCCTCAAGGCTAAAAGGTATTCCTAACGAACCATATGAAGCATCAGCTCCAATGTTAGGCATGGTGACTGAGGTCGCTGTTTCACTCGGTCAAGAGGTCAAGTTTGGCGACAAACTTGTTGTTCTTGAGGCAATGAAAATGTTGACCACGGTCAGTGCAAGTTCCGATGGAGTCGTTTCAGAAATCCTTGTACAAAAAGGCGACCGAGTCGAGAGTGACGATCTATTGATCAGGCTTACCGTCAATTGAACCAACAATCACGGTGGGCTTTACCAATCCATCGTCGGTTTTGTAAAACACATCGTCCACTCCTCGCTTCACGTAACCGAGCGCGTATCTAACGCCATTATCTATCATAGGAGAAATACTTGTCAGTTCGCCGCATGCTGTGCCTTTTGCATCGATCAGAGGACCAGTTTGAAGCAAAGTCAGAGCATCGAACGAGAACAAAGTGAGTCGACGATTGACCTTTCCGGAAGATTTCATTCGGGAAATAATTTCTTGGCCGATGTAGCAACCTTTGTTGTACGAAATATCTGTGCTCTCCAAGCGCGCTTCGGGCGGGAGCATTCCCTCAATCAATTCGCTTCCCCACGCTGGCACTGCATTTTTTATACGAAGCGACTCGAGCTCATCTTTGCTTAGAAAGCTAACAGCAGGAAAAATCACATCCGAAGTAGCAAGTGTCCAGCAATCGATTCCATGCTCTCCATAGCGATTCGATTCTCGAGCCATCGATCCGACAGGAGAAGAATGTGCGGATCCAATCAAATGCGTTAGAATGTATTTTCCTGACAAATCAATGACCTCCACATCATCGGCGATCAAGTATCGGGTCAGTCTTGCTTCGAGCGCTTCTTGCGAGCCAGATGGACCGGCGATCCATAAAGCACCATCTTCGTTCTCAGTAATGGTCACCCTAAATTGGAGTTTTCCCTTTGCGTCAGTGACACAGGATGGCAATGAAATTTTTTTACCAATAACAAGCCTCACATCCTGCGTTAGCTGACCATTCAAGAACCGAACGGCGTCGGGTCCGCGGAATTCTAACAACGCAGGAATAATTGGAAAAACCATGAGAAGGAGGTTCAGATGATGGGAAAAATCATTGCTGCCTCTGCAGTGCAAGTTCTACCAATTTGGCTGCCTGTTTGCGTATTTCAGCCATCAGTTCTGGGGTCGGTTCATGCCCATCCTCCAGCACCATCTCCGTGCGAAGCCCGGCGAGCAGATCACGCATCGCCAAATAATTCGGACGTTCAGAAATTCTAGGCTCCAGACCCGCAACGGACTCGGTATAATAATCTGCAATATCTTCGCGCAGCACCTTTCGCGCACGCTCGACAGAGAACTGCTTGTCTACGGCAACGGTAGAAACCTCAAGCGCACGGATCCAACCACCTAACGAGATTAAATGCGCTAAGTCCGCATCGCGTAAGCTCACTAATTCTGCCTCGACGTCACG
>VFJU01000330.1 GCA_009885905.1 Verrucomicrobiota bacterium | reverse complement strand
GGGCACTGGATCTTGGTCGATCGGACTCTCAGGAAAAGTTGGCGCCGCAAGTGTCAAAAATACTGACAGTGGCGAGTGGAAAACCAAGACGATCTCATTGTCCGGCGCGTCGGATCTATCGCTGAAATATGAATCGGGAGACGACACCATTTTTCACATGATCGAGGTGGAGCGGATGGACTGAAACATGGGCCCTCTCTTTGTTTCGTCGACCGGCCCACCCTAGATCGAATGAAAAAATCGGTTGCCAGTTTGATACTGTTAGGAACGCTCATTCCCGCATTCGCCAGCGGCGCTGATTTCACGCCGCTGACCAAGCCGCTATACAAACTCTACTCGGTGTGCTCCAATCAAATTGAAGCATCCAAGGAAGACCTACGACTCATCGCCGAAAATTTTGAATTCTATCACGGGAAGTTTCAGCCGGATCAGGCAGATGCCGTCCGCAAGATCAACCCCGCGTTCAAGTGCCTGACCTATATCAACAGCACCTATACACAATTTGAGGCCGATGTCCGCGTCGTGGAATCCCAATACCGCCACTGTCTGGCCATGCTGCTGGCGGCCCGCTTGTCGCAGGCCATCGAGGCCGGAAGCACAAAGTTTCGTGTGGCACCCGCCGATGACGGGAAAAAATCTGGCAGCAAGGAAGTGCCGATCCTGATCCGTGCCAGCACGATCACGGGTGACTATTCGTCCACCGAAAAGGGCAAGCCGAGCACGAAGTTATATGTCTTCTGGATCCGCATCGGCGACGAGTTAATGCGCGTCAATCAGTTCGATCCCGCCACCGGCGAAATCGAGGTCGCGCGAGGCTTCTCGGGCTCCACGCCGGCCGCGCATCAGGCAGGCGCCAACGTCTTTTCTCCGGTTTACCTCGGCTTTGATCGCAGCCCGAAAAGCAAGGAAAGCGCTAACACCTCATCCCGTGGCAATTATCCAAACGGGCACGACGATAAACTCCGCTACGTGCTCGATCCTGCCTGTGCCGACGGCTACCCGTTTCAGGCCGATGCCGTGCTGAAGGCGATGCAGGAAAATCGCGTGGACGGCGTGTGGATGGACACCATGAACTGCGGCACTTTCAACTTGAGCGATTGCCTCGGCCGAGCCGCTGCGGGCAAGGTCTGGGACTTCGCTAAAAACCAGCCTTACGCGCCCGATGACTTCCGCCTAGGTCAGGAGAAAAAGGTCGCCTTCATCGGGCAATTCATCAAAGACCGGCTCGGCAAGTTCCCGTTCCTCGTCGCTAACAATCTAACGGATGCATATGCGCCGGGACGCGGCGGGCTTAAACGACTCCTGATGCCCACGGAGGTGAAACCGCGCCCGCTGGATGCCTACTGCATGGAGGGTGGTCTGGAGTTGCAAACCCCCGACAAATGGAAAAAGCGAATCACGATGCTCATGGATGCCGCCCAAAGCGGCCTCGCCGCCGCCCCGATCTGGGCCAATGCGGGCTCTCCGAGCTATGCAGAATCGGAACCCGACACGCCCGAGCGCGACAAGGCTGAACGTTTCGGCTACGCCAGCTACCTACTGGCCGTTGAAAAAGAGGGTAAAACTATCATGGGTACCTACGCCTTCTATCAGGCCGACGGCAAGCGCTTCGTGAAAATTCATCCCATGTATTATTACCCCATCGGCTCCCCGGTCGAGACGGTGAAGCCCAATGAGTTTGACCAGTATCTCATGAAGGATCTCCCAGTTTACCACCGTACCTTCACCCACGGCCTCGTGCTAGTGAACCCGTCCGAAAAAGACTGCCCGGTGAATCTCGGAAAACCGTATCTGGATCCCGATACGCGCCAGTCAGTGACGACAGTCGCCATGCCCGCCGGCACGGGGAAAATACTGCTTAACAAGCCATAAAACAGCTCATTTTCAATACTTCGATTTCTCCTCTTTCTGACCGCGATCAGCGGCCAGACCGCGTCGGATTACGCCGCCCCTGAGGCTAGTAATTACGATGCTGCTCAACATGAAAACATATTATACATTCATTAAGTTGATGCTCCTCTATATGCTAGCGGCGTCAGGGTTGACGGCGCAGGCGGCGGATCAAGAAAAGCCTAACGTTATACTGATCTACGCTGATGACATCGGCTATGGCGACCTGAGTTGCTATGGGGCCACGGCCGTGCAGACGCCGCATGTGGACCGACTCGCAGCGGG
>VFJU01000531.1 GCA_009885905.1 Verrucomicrobiota bacterium | reverse complement strand
CCTGCCGCCATCCCATCCCCCTTTTCCGAGGGAATTCAACTGGACGAGGACCTCAGAGCAAAAACGCGAGCGCAAGAATATTTTGATTATTTCTGTCTCTTGTAATTTTACGCACGGTGGACATGACCGATGCCGACAGTCATTTCGACTTCCTCGGCTATCGGTTCAAACGAAGCCGCCAGGGGAAGGTGATGCGATTGGTTCGGCCCAAAAGCCTGCGCAAGTTGCGCGAGTCTATCAAACCCCGGACGCGCCGGAACAATGGAAAGAGTATGGAGGCGATCGTGGCAGACATCAACCGGACATTGCCCGGGTGGTTCGGCTACTTCAAATACGTCAAGGCCAGCCAATTAGGAGAAATAGACGGATGGATACGCATGAGATTGCGATCCATCCTGAGAAAGCGGCGCGGTCTGGAAGGCCGTGGCCGTGGAAAGGATCACCAACGCTGGCCCAACCGCTACTTCAAGAAGCTCGGGCTCTTTTGCCTGCTAGACGCCCGAGAAACAGAATTCGCGAGCCTCCGTAAAGGAGCAAACTACTGACTGGAGAGCCGGATGCGGGAGATCCGCACGTCCGGTTCGGAGGGGGGAGCGGGGCGAAAGCCCCGTTCCTACC
Source organism: Verrucomicrobiota bacterium (assembly GCA_009885905.1). Classification (GTDB taxonomy): domain Bacteria; phylum Verrucomicrobiota; class Verrucomicrobiia; order Verrucomicrobiales; family Akkermansiaceae; genus Luteolibacter. The sequence continues at coordinate 5,646 of VFJU01000531.1, read as the reverse complement.
TCTATCCTGTTGCCTCATGGCAAAACTTTGCATTCCGAATAGCGGAAATTGTTTTTGGCGATGGGTCAAAATGAAAGCGCCGGAACAGAAGTTTTCTGTTCCGGCGCTTCTTTGATTAGGAGGATCAGTTCTTGGTGAAATCCAGTCCGGGGTCACCGTCAGGCGCACCGACGAGGGTGAAGTGCAGCTTGGAACTGTCCTTCATTTCGATGGCGGAGACCATCTGCGTATCGTCGCTGGTCAGCACGAGCAGGCCCTGGTCGTCGAGGCCGTAAGTGCCTTTGAGATCGGTGGACTTGCCGGCATTCATGAACGCCCATGTGTAGTCGCCGCCCTCGGTCAGGGTGAAGGTGACTTTACCCGCATCGCCACGATCGCTCACCCAGGTGCCTACCAGTTTCTCAACAGGAACTGGAGCGGGCGCAGCTGGTGACTCAGTTTCAGAGGCCCCTCCATCCGGGATGGAGGATTTTGTCAGATCGCGGAGTTGACGTGAGATCGAATCCGCCGGCTGAAGCTCGGTGGCTTTGGCGAATTGTTCATACGCCTTGTCCATGTGGCCGCAAACCATGTATTGATAGCCTAGCAGGAACCGCGCATCCGCCTTGTCTGGCGATTTCCTAACGTAAGACTCCAGTTTGCGGAGTTGCTCGTTGTATGCTTCCGAACCATTGTAGAATCCGATCATGGTGTCCCAGCTCCAGCCGGGGCCGGAAGCAAGGACGGGATTGAGGATGCCGGCGGCGTCCGAGTATTTACCCAGGGCGAAGAAGACCAATGCACGGTATTCATGCAGGGTGACATCGCCCGGGGTGTAGCCGATCGCTTCGTCCACGGCTTTGGATGCTGTGATATAATCGCCTTTTTTGAACGCATCACGGGAACGCTCGAGCGCCTCGTTAGACTTCGTTTCGGCGATGTCTGTTGCGGCTTCGTCACCCGGTGGATTGGCGGCAGCAGCGACGGATACGGGTTGTGCATAGGTGATGTAGGTGTTTTGAACCGCAGGGGCCGGATAGGGATTGCGATAGGACTGGTAGCCCATGTCATAGATCAGGTTGCCAAGGCTCCAAACGCCGATTCCCCACATGAAACCGGAAGCAAAGCTGCTGTTGTTATAATAGTAGCGGTTGCCGTAGTAGTAGCTGTTATATCCATAGTTCCAGTGACCGTGGTGCCAGCCATGGCAAGAGCCGGCCCCCCACCAAGGGCGTGCGCCCCAGTAGTTCGGACGGTAGGCGAAGTTATTGTTATAGCGGAAATTATTGTTGATGTTGACATTAACATTATTGTTGTTTCCCCAAACTCCGCGGTTGCCGCCCCACTTGTTATTATCCCAATCGCGGGACTTCGCGGGAAGTGTGGAGGGACGATTGAGCCCTACGTTGTGGCGGCCGACATTGACATTTTCGATGTGGATATTGTTGCGATCTCCGACATTGATTTTGTTGCCATCGTTACCACCAATATTGGGTCGATCACTACCGCCGATGTTTGGACGGTTCGGTTTGCCATTGTCCGGACGGTTTGGGTAGCTGACCATGCCAGGCAAGGTCGCGGGACGATTGTTGGCCGGCCGATCAAGCGATGGGCGATTGTCAGGGCGGTTCAGTTCCGGCTTATTGTTGCCTGGCAGGGTGGTGGGACGGTTCAGATCCGGTTTGGTATTGCCGGGCAGAGTGGTGGGACGGTTCAGATCCGGTTTGGTATTGCCGGGCAGGGTGTTAGGACGGTTCATTTCCGGTTTATTGTTACCGGGGCGGGAATCTGGACGTGTTGATGGTGCTTGGACTGAAGGTTTCTGGACAGAGGGTTTTTGGACTGACGGGCGCTCGGCAGGTTTGGCAGCAGGTTTCGCCACCGGTTTAGGCGCAGGTCGGGCGACTGGTTTTGGTTGCGGTTTGGGCTGGGGACGCTCGATTTTGGAGCCCGTCATCGGGCTACGTTGTGCGGGGGCGCTGCTACGACTGGGAGATGATCCTCCAGAGCCGCCTCCGCCGCGTTTCACATCTCGGGCAATGGATGGCGGTGCGATGAAGAAAATTCCGAACAAAGCAGATAGTAAAATGGTTAGTGATTTCATGGTTGTATTCGATTGGGAGTTTATTCGGCGTCTGCATCCGGAGCTTGGCGGACGATACGCAGCGATGTGTCGGGTTGTTTTTCGCCATCCACGACACGGTTGGTGGCGGCCCAGATGAGGGTGTCCTTACCTTCGGTGGTGAGTTCTTGGTTGACGGTGACGGTTTCTCCGTCGGCTGTTGTACCTTCCGCACGGATCAACCAACCCTCGTCGGTGGGGGTCCACACCCCTTGTATGACACCGCCGTTGGCATCAAAGATCCACGAAACGATGGATTTTTTCGCGGCATTCCAACCGATACGGATGTTGCCCGACTGGGGTTCTGAGTCGGCGGTGGTGGAGAGGGTTTCTCCGGCGAGGAATTTTCCGGTGGGATCCCAGCCGAAGGCGAGGTCGAGTTGAACGCCATCGCTGGTGCGGCAGGTCCATTCTCCCTTCAGGACTTCCTCCAGATCAACGAGTTGGCCGGCCGCGTCAGTCGCATCGCTGAGGTTGCGAGTGCTGGCGATTTGCCAGGTTCCTTCGGCCGATTTCATGATGACTGCCGTGTAGGTGGTGGAGCGGGGTGGAGCATTTTCGTCATCTGACGGGGTGAGGTGGATGGTGCCGTCCTCGATCGCCAGATTCGGGGCGACGAGTCGCACGGAGGCGACTTCGACAGCCAAGGCCGGAGGATTATCTGCAAAGATCGCTTCGTAATGGGCCTTGATGTTCTCGCGGCCGGAAGTGAGGTCCTTGCCGTTCGTGTCGGTTATTTCACCATTCTCGGTAAAAAGTGCGGCGATGGCGGCGGCATCCTTATTGTTGTAGGCTGCCACGAAATCGGTGGCCGCCTTCTGAAGGCCGATGATCTCGGGACTAATCTCCTCGGCGCGTAGGCCGGGAGATACAAGCATCGCGAGCGCGATGGAGGCGGTTCGGGTTATGTTGCTTTTCATGATGTGGAGTTGGGGTTAGATGACAGGATCAGTTGGGGTCAAATTTGGTTTGGTGTTTAGAGAAAGTCGAGAAGCAAAGCGCGCGGTGAGGATTGGTCCGATCACACAGCTTAGAGCGTGGTGATTGATAATGGTCTCTTTCATCATCTTTGTATTTGGTTGGATTTCGGACCGGAAATGCTGGCCTTGAGATCAATTAATGGCTGCTGACTGATTACGATCAATCCGTGTCGCGGGCGGTCGAAAATTATAAGAGACAGAAATAATCAGAATATTCTTGCTCTGGCGTATTGGCTCTGGAATCCTCACTTCCATGGCACACAGACGTTGGATCGCGCCTTGGGCGGACTCTGAAGATAAACCTGCAATCTACCACTGTCTCGCGCGGGTGGTTGATCAGCGCTTTGCGTTCGGCACGGACGACAAGGAGCAATTCCGCATCTATATGCGCATGATGGAAAATTTCTCGGGCTGCCGGGTGCTGGCTTACTGTTTGATGTGCAATCATTTTCACATCTTGTTAGAAGTTCCGCCTAAACGCCCGCAAGCTCTCACCGACGAGCAACTTCTTAAGCGACTCGGCGGCCTTTACTCCAAGGCCTTCGTCGCGGAGGTCGCCAAGGAACTTGCCGCGGCGCGCGAGGTGGTCAAACAAGGCCTGGCACCCGATGGCGAGGCCTACGTGCTGCGCATCCACGAGCGCTTCACCTACCGGATGGAAAATCTATCCGAATTCATGAAAACCCTGCTCCAGCGCTTCACGCGGTGGTACAACCACGCACACAAACGGCGGGGCAATTTGTGGGAGGAAACATTCAAGAGCGTGATCGTGGAGGACGGTGTGGCGTCGCGGACCATGGCCGCCTACATCGACCTCAACCCAGTGCGAGCCGGGATGGTTGGCGACCCCGCAGGCTACCGGTGGAGCAGTTACGGCGAGGCCATGGGTGCGAGCGGGACAAGCGGTAGCAAGGCCAAGGCCGGGTTGGTGCGCGCCATCCTCGCGGATCAAGGTGTCCCGTCTCCTGCCGATGCCCGCCGCTGGCCAGGCAAGGTTTCCAAGCACTATCGGATGCTGTTGTTAGAAGAGGGTGAGGAGCAACTCGATACGATCATCAACGCCCGAGGCGAGCACGAAACCCGGGTGGTGAAAAAAGGCATGAAGCGGGCAAAAGTGGCGTTAGAGCTCGCTCAGTTAGAAGCTCGTCAGGATGTGGCACTGCGGCAAATCCTACGCTGGCGCATCCGATATTTTAGTGATGGGGTCGCGATTGGGAGTCGCGCCTTTGTCGAGCGATTGTTCAACGAGAGTCGCGACCGCTTCGGAGCGAAACGCAAGAATGGGTCGCGAAAACTGCGAGGGGCGGCCAGTCAAGCGGCCGGGATTCTCTACGCCGCACGCGATTTGAAAAAAGACATCGGCTAAAGTTTGAAGCGATACTTGTGATTTTCTAGTGCTAAGCTAAAGCCTAACATTTTTTAAGATCAAGCGACGTTCAAGCGTCTGAAGTCTAATTCAATATCTGCTAGATACTTTTACAGAAAACTATGATGCCATGAAATTGAGTCGTAAGTAGAATTTCAATTGAAGGGCCCTAGGGAATAATTCTTTCGACGGTAGAGCATCACTTGCTAGCTGGCGTGGTGCCTTCGGTGTGGCTAACCTTGAAGCTGGAGAATGAAATGCGGGCCCCTTCGGTAGCGGGGCCTTCGTTGTCTTGAGTGTAGGCTCCGACTTTGAAGAAGAGTGTTTGCTTGGCCCAATCGGGATCTTTTTCAAAGACGTTCACGGCTTGCGTGGAACCATTGATCGTGATGCTGAGCAGGCCATCTTGTAGCTTGATCTCATAGTCGAATTCTTTGTCCATGCCCACGCTCGGGAAGGTCAGCTTGAGATCCTTACCCTTCGATGCGTTTTCTTTAACAAGTGCTTCCACGTGACCTTTGAAGAACTGAAGTTTGATCAGCGGTTTGGCTTTGCCGGAGTAGCCATGAATTTGACCGATAATCACCTTTTGTGTGCTTGGCACCTCGATCACACGGCATCGAGCCTTAAGCAGGTGCGTTCCCGGAGCAGCCCAGCACACGTTGTCATCTTCGGGATTGATCACCTCGCGCAGTTCGCTGCGTGGGAACTCCGTGTTTTCGGTCTTGGTGCCTGTGACTGGGCACCAGAAGACGAGTTGGCTTTCGGTGCCTTTGTAGAAATAATCGGTGTGCGTGTATCCGCCGGTCAACTTCGCTGCCTGCACTTCCATCGGGTGACCTTCAGCCGCGCCCGATTCGCCGACCGGTAAGGTGAGCTTCCAATGGCTGAAATCGAAGGCTTCAGCGGCAAGAATTAAACTGGCTGATGCGGTTAGGATACAGAGTGTGGCGGCGAAGATGGCGGTTTTCATTGGATGAGCTTCGAACAGGGCTAACGATGTACCCACATGGATATCACATCAGACCAGCAAAAGTTTCTGCAATCCGCTGGCTTCGTTTCCCGAGACCACTCCAGAAATTTATATCCCACTTGAACTTTTAATTATGTTAGAATTTTATGACTTGCTCAGGCGGGAACGCATTCTATCAAGTGGCGTCTCGATCCAACGCCAGGACGCCAAAGTCAGACCCCACGTG